>WRDG01000001.1 GCA_009783525.1 Defluviitaleaceae bacterium
AAGGGATGCGTCTCATAAATTTTTCAAGGAACGAACTCGTGGACAACGCCGCGCTGCTCAAAGCGCTGGACAGCGGGACGGTCGCGTGCTACGTGACAGACTTCCCGTCGGACGATTTGCTGGGCCATAAAAACATAATCACCATCCCGCACCTGGGGGCGAGCACGCCGGAAACCGAAGACAACTGCGCAGTAAAGGCCGCGCAGCAGCTGCGCGAATTTTTGCTTTACGGCAACATAAAAAATTCCGTAAATTTTCCGGACTGCGACTTTCCGATGTCGGGGCGCAAGCGCGTCTGCGTCGCGCACCGCAACGTCGTAAACGTGGTCGGGCCGGTCACGTCGGCGCTCGCGGGCTGCGGCTTTAACATCGACAACATGGTGAACAAGAGCAAGGGCAACTACGCCTACACGGTCATCGAAGTAGACGGCGAAATAAAATGCGGGCTCGAAGCCGTGATAAGCGGCATAGAGTCGGTGCTGTCCGTAAGGGTGATATAATGGCGATCATAAATAATTTTAACGCGATCCGCCCGAAAAATGATCTGGCGGAAAAAGTCGCGGCTCTTCCGTTTGACGTTTACACGCGCGAAGAGGCCCGCGAAGCGGCAAAGGGCAACCCTTACTCGTTTCTGCATGTCGATAAGGCGGAGATAGACCTTCCGGACGACGTGCCGGCGGGTGATGCGCGTATTTACAAAAATGCGCGGCTTAAGCTCGACGCCATGATAAATGACAATGTGTTTGCGCGGGATAAAAACCCGTGCCTTTACGTCTACCGCCTCAGCGCGTTCGGCAGGACGCAGACGGGCATCGTTTGCCTCGCCGACGTTTCTGAATACGAAAACGGCAGCATAAAGAGGCACGAGCTGACGCGCAGCGAAAAAGAAAAGGACAGAACGGATCACATTAACGCTTGCGGGGCGCACACGGGCCCGATATTCATGACCATACGGTCAGACAAGCAACTAAAAAAAATTATTTCGAAGTGGACGGCTTCACATGAGCCGGACTGCAGCTTTACAGCCGAAGACGGCGTAGGCCACAGCGTTTGGGTGATAGACGACACTTTTAAGATTGCGGAAATAGTTTTGATTTTTGAAAAAAGCGTGCGCGCACTCTATATAGCGGACGGCCATCACCGTACGGCTTCCGCGTGCAACGCGGCGCGCATCCGCAGGGAGGCGGATGCGGGAAGCGGCGTCAAAGGCGCGTACGAAAAATTTTTGGCGGTCGTGTTCCCGCACGACGAGCTTGCCATCATGGATTACAACCGGCTTGTCAAAGACTTGAACGGCCTGTCAGACGACGTGTTTTTCGCGGAGATTGGCAGGTCGTTTTCTATTGAGAAAGTTAATTCGCCGGTCAGGCCGGAAAAAAAATTCGAGTACGGGATGTACATGCGGGGCTCTTGGTACAAGCTCAATTACATTGCGGACAAACCCGCGGGCACAGTGGAGTCGCTCGACGTTTCGGTGCTTCAGGATAAACTGCTTGCGCCGGTGCTGGGTATTGCCGACCCGCGCACAGACAATCGAATAGATTTTGCGGGGGGCGTCCGCGGCTGCGGATATTTGCAGGAGCGCGTCGACTGCGGTGACATGGCAGTCGCGTTCACAATGTATCCCACAAGTATGGACGAGCTGCTCGCGGTATCGGACGGCGGGCATATCATGCCGCCCAAGTCCACCTGGTTTGAACCGAAGCTGCGCAGTGGTCTGTTCATACATAAATTTGAATAAACGCTTCAAATAAAAAAGATTCCATATAATAAATCGAAAGGCGCGGACGTAAAAATGGCTGACGACGGTTTTGTGATGGGCGACGACGGAGACGACGACGACGTTTTCGTTTGGGACGAAGAAGACGCGGACGAGTGGGACGACGACTGGGAAGACGACGATGACGACGATGACGATTGGGACATGGGCGACGACCTCGACGACGACAATTCGGACGAAGACGAAGATGAAGACGAAGACGGCGGCGAAAACGAGGACGATATTTTTACCGACTTCGAAAAAGAGGGTGACGACGTCTGATGGTATACAGGACGCTTGGGCGCACGGGGCTTAAGGTCGGCGAAATCGGCATGGGCCTCGAGCATCTGCTCGACAAAGACGAAAACACCGTGACAGAAACAATAAAGGCCGCGGCGGACGGCGGCGCGAACTATTTCGACGTGCATCCGGGCAGCTCTTACAACGACCTCGGGCATTCGGATCCGTACGGGGGCTTTGAAAAATTCGGGAAAGCGATTCGCGGTGCGAGAAACAGTTTCGTATTGAGCTACATAGCCCACAACGCGGGCCGCACGTTCGAAACGGCGCGTCCGCGGTTTGAAAACTACCTCCGCGCATTAAAGACGGACTTCGCCGACGTGTTCATGATCCAGTTCTGCGACAGGGCGGACGAGTACGAACAGGTGACGGGCGGGGGCGGCCTGCTCGAGTTCGCAAAGCTGATGGTCGCCGAGGGCCGCGCAAGATTTATAGGCATAAGCACGCACAGCACGGACATTTCATTAAACGCAATAAAAAACGGAAACTTCGACGTCATAATGTTCCCGGTCAACCCTGCGTTTGATGCCGTGACCGACGGCGTGCGCTACGACACGGGCAGGATCGAATCGCTTTGGGAAGCGGCGGACGGCTTTACCGAAACAAAAAAACCCGCGCCGCGCCCGCGCGCCTCGGTTTACGCCGCGTGCGAGCGCGAAAACATCGGCCTCGTCGCAATGAAGCCCTTCGCCGGCGGCGCGATATTCGACTGGGAAAAAAACGCGGGCTTTTCCGTAGTCAACCTGATGTCGTACGCGCTCAACCAAACGGGCATTTCGACGGTCGTGCCGGGCTGCACAGGCCGCGCGCAAATCGAGCAAATTCTTTCGTACTACGGCAGCTCCGCGACCGAGCGCGGCTACGCCGAAGCCGTTTCGCGCTCGCGCTGGTCGGTTACGGGCAGCTGCCTGTACTGCGCCCACTGCGAGCCCTGCGCAAACGGGATCGGCATCGCGCACATCAACCGCCTTATCGACGCGGGCACAAAAAAAGCGCGGGACGAATACCGCGCATTAAAGGTTGACGCCTCCGCCTGCACCGCATGCGGCCTGTGCGAGTCGCGCTGCCCCTTCGGGGTGGAGGTTGCAAACAAGATGAAGCTCGCGGCGGAAACGCTGGGCAAAAATAAAGTTTAAAAGACGCGGGCACTATAAATTATTTATTTACGCACGGCGCGAACAAAAAAAATTGCGACGGAGGGAATCCATGTTGTTCGAAGACACGATGGATTTTGATTCGCTCAAGGGCTGGACCGACCGGTACATGAACCGCATCCGGCCCTTTTCATTTTTATTCGGCGGACATGCGCCGGATTTTTTAGTTGTGCCAAAAAAAACCGAGCGGTGCCAAGCAGACGTCGGGCGCATAAAAACCGAAACGGTTTGGTATGACAAAAACAGCGGCCTTGCTGTGCGCCTCGAAACGGTTGAATATGAAAACTTTCCGGTTGTCGAATGGATCGTGTACATAAAAAACAACGGCGGCGTTCCGACGCCGAACATAAAAAATCTTTACGCTTTGGACGCCGAGTTCGAAGCGGAGTCTTTCACATTGCGCGGCGCGAACGGCGAATGGTGCGCGGCGGAAAGCTACGCGCCTTATTGCCATGCACTTGAGCAAGGGATTCGCAAGCGTTTCGCGCCGCAGGACGGCAAGTCTACCAAGGGGCCGGACGGCTGGCCTTATTATAATTTGCAAATGCAGGGCGGCGGCGTGATTTTCGCGATAGGCTGGCCGGGTCAGTGGGAATGTGTTTTCGAACGCGACGGAACAAATAAACTGCGTGTCACGGCCGGGCAGGAGGAGACGGATTTATTTTTACTGCCGGGCGAAGAAATACGCACGCCGCTTGTCGCGATGCTTTTTTGGAAAGGCGAAGACTTTGCGGCGGCTCAAAACCTTTGGCGGCGATGGTTCAGCGAGCATGTCGCCCCGCCGAGGGGCGCAAGGCCGCTCACGCAGATACAGACCGGCGCGGATTCTGTTGACGATATGATCGCGGCCGCCCAAAAATATTTGGCGGCGGGAATTGCGCCCGACGTCTGCTGGAACGACGCTGGCTGGTATCCAAAAGACGGCGGGCCGTTTAAAGGCGCCGCGAGCTGGGTCAACACCGGCACATGGGAGCCCGACCCCGCGAGGTATCCCGAGGGCTTCCGAAAATTTTCCGACTGGGTTCACGGCAAGGGAATGGAATTTTTATTATGGTTCGAGCCGGAAAGGGTGGGCGACCCAAATTCCTTTTTGGCGAAAAACCATTCGGATTGGCTTCTTGATACAACGGACACGACCGGGAAAATTTTTAACTTAGGCAACCCGTTCGCGCTGGACTGGCTAATAAACCATATAGACAGCATGATAAAGAGCCAGGGGCTCGACTGGTACCGCGAGGACATGAACGGCGTCGGGCCGCTGCCCGCATGGAGACAAAACGACGGCGCAAACAGAAAAGGGATAACAGAAAACTTTTACGTGCAGGGGCATCTGGCGTTTTGGGACGAGCTCGTGAGAAAAAACCCCAGGCTCTGCATAGACTCATGCGCCTCCGGCGGGATGCGTAACGATTTGGAGACAATGCGCCGCGCACTTCCGCTGCTGCGCAGCGACTACCAGTTCCCGGAAGGCATCCACGAAGATTTTTTTCATCTTGACGTTTATGAGGCAAACCAGGCGCACACCCACGGCCTTTCTTCGTGGATTCCGTTTTACGGCTCAGGCGTCTACAGCATTGAAAACTACGAGGCGCGCAGCTTTTACATGCCCGCCTTCGGCGCGGTGCCGCCGCGCGATTGGCACGCGGACGAAAGCAAGACGGCGATGCTCAGGCAGGCTTACGGCGAATGCAAAACCGTCGCGCCCTACATGCTGTGCGACTATTATCCGCTAACGGAACATTCGCTCGACAACAGCCGTTGGATCGCTTGGCAGTTCGACAGGCCGCAGCACAGCGACGGAATCGTGCAGGCGTTCCGCAGAAAGGACTGCCCCGACGCGCAAAAAATTTTCGCGCTAAAAAATATTTGCCCCGAAGCAGATTACGAAGTGAGCGTACTCGGCGGCAAAAACGTCCGCCTAACGGGCGGCGAATTGAAAAAGGGCCTGCGTGTTGAAACAAGCAAGCCCCGAAGCGCGGAAATAATTTTTTATAGAAAAATAGATGGTAAATAATAGGAGTGGTGATGCATAGGTTGTATGTCCAACTTCATACCCGCGCAACAATCTACAAAACTTCGCTCAGGACGACACGAAATTCTTCGCTTCGCAAGATCCTTCGCTTCGCAAGATCCTTCGCTTCGCTCAGGACGACACGAAAATTAATAACTACGCAAAAAAAACAACGGCGCAATTATCGTTTTGCCGAACGCTGTGCGCCCTGTCGGGTAACGATTGTACTGAAGTAAATTTATGTTTATAAAGGTTTGTGGCATTTGAAAGATTCAATAATCGGGAAAAAAGTAATTCTACGTGAGCTTCGCAAAGAAGATGCAGCGTTTTTTGTTCAATGGTATAACACGCCGGAAGTAATGTTTGAATGCGGTTTCCACAAGCCAATAACACTTGATGCGGAATTGACAAGGATTGCCGGACCGGAGGATATCGACGAAGATTGGTACGCAATAACGAATCTATCCGGTAGGATTATTGGCGAAACCGGATTTTTGCGTTTGTGGCGGCATTGGCATTGCACCGATATGTCAATGATCATTCCAAATCCCGAAGACCAAGGCAGGGGATACGGCAGCGAAGCCGGACGGTTAATGATTGACAGAGCATTCCGTTATTATAGTCTAAATCGAATTTCCATTGGCGTAGTAAGTCTTAACACCCAAGCAGTAAGATATTGGGCGCGGCTTGGCTTCAAGAAAGAGGGCGTTCAAGAACAGGGCTATTTCTGCAACGGAATATACAGCGATTTCATTATGATGCGATTGCTTAAAAGCGAATACACTAATACTTAATAAGCATTAGCAGTAAAGGATTGCGGGTCGAGCCAAGCCTTTCGGAACGACACGGGGGTCGTTTATTACGCGCAAATTCAATTCAAAAATTTTTTATTCCGCGTTTTTGCCGTCGGCCCAAAGCATGCGGCATTTTTTATTGTTGTTTTTTTTAAGGGGGGGGTATTATGTAAAAAAAAAGTGAGGAGATGATAAATAAAATAATTAAATTGATTAATGACGAAAAGGAAAGGCGGTGATGAAATGAGTAAACCGTTTAAAACATTATTGGCGGCTGTTGTTGTGAATATGTAAACACATTCCATCAATATTTCGAATCACCTTAAATAAACACAAAACCCCGCTTTTTTTTCAGCGAGGTTTTTAAAGGAGCGAACAATGTGAAAATTTTACTGCCTTCGTTTTTTTTTGCGGCTTGCCTTTTTGTTTTGGCGGGCTGCAGCGGCAAAACAGGCGGCGGCGAAAACAATGCGGAAGAGTATGAAATAATTTTTACGCAGATTGCGGAAACGGCAAAAAAATATTTGCTTGGCGAACTTCCGCCGCATGTGATCGAGACGATAAATGAAATAGACGCGCCGGAAATAGAAACGGCCGGTGAAAACGATGTCGAGGACGCGGAAGGTCACGGCGAAAATTTTTGGCTGGTGAAGTACATAACGACAAGGGACCGTTTCCTCGGGCCCATTTTTGTTTACGTGCATAAAGACACGCTCGAAGTCTGCTGCATGGCAGAAAGGCCGCACCAATAAATTTTTTATTCCGCGTTTTTGCCGTCGGCCCAAAGCCGGCGGCATTTTTCGTAGTCCTCGTCCGGTATGTCGTCCGCGTTGAAATACGGGCTCACGGGCAGCAGTTGGTCTCCCGCGACAGCCGGGTTGGTGCAGGCGACGTCGCCGCGGTAGGCGTCGCGTTCGTTTTTATTGCGGAGGTTGGGCACGTTAATGGGCGTGTTGCCGTTCAAAATCGAACGGTAGGCGAGTATGCCGCATATTCCCATGTCGGCCGCGGTGTAAACGTCGATGGAATATTTTTTTCCGTCTTCGCCGCCCAAAATTTTATCTATAAAGAAATGCGTCGGATAAAAATCGCTGCCGCCGTGCCCCGTAAAAATTTTCGCCATGTCCGGCGAAACGAACGGCTCCGGGCGGTAATTTGAAAGCTCGCCTCGGCAGAGCTTCTCGCCCTCTGTGTAAACGGACAGACTGCCGTCGAAGCGGCCCGTTTCCATCATGCCGTTTGTGCCGTACACTTGATAGTTTATACTGCCCGGCTCGCGCTTCAAGCCGCCGTGGATGCTCTTGACCACGGCCCCGTTGTCGAGCGTGACCATTTCGATTCCGCCGGAGCCGCCCCTAAAATTTATGTTCATGCTTCCGCGCTTTGCGTTGTTGTTTGTCTCGAAGCCGGAAACCTGCACGGGCCTGCGCCCCGTTACCGTAATGACGGGCCCGAGGCTGTGGGTGCAATAGTATGTCGAATACAGGCGGTTGCGCCAGTGCGTCCTGTCGCCGTATGTGATCTGCGGCCATATCGACGAACAGTCGTGGATGTATTCGCCCTCGGCGTACTGGACCTCGCCTATGTCGCCGTTCTCGTAACGGCGGCGCATTTCGAACGGCGCGGTCATGTAGCAATAATTTTCTGCGTAGGCGTACACCTTGCCGCTTTCTTCCGCGGCTTCGATCAATTCGACCATCTGCGACAACGTTTCGCAGGGCAGCACCTCGCTTAAAATATGCCGGCCGCTTTTAAGCAGCCTGATCCCGAACGGCGCGTGCTCGTTCGCATAATTTGCGAGCACCGCGGCGTCCATGTCGTGCTGGATAAAATCGTCGAAGTTTTCGTACAGAGCCACGCGAATATTTTTTTCGTCCGACACTTTTTTCATTTCATCAAGAAGCGGGACATACTTGTCGCAAACCGCTACGAGCTCCGCGTCCGGGTGCCCGGTCAGGATGTTGATCATCGACCTGCCCCTGTACGCCCCGAAAACGCCTACCTTTAATTTGCCCATTTTTTTACGCCCTCCCCGGGTTATTTTTTTTATTACGGTGCGCGATATGCGCTATGCTGGTTACATTTTATTCAAGCCAATTGTTTTTGATACGCGCAGTTTATTTTCTTAACGAATGTATAAGAATTATTTCCGAAACCAGCTTGCCCGGCAAAAATACCTCGAGGCCGCTGTGAATCAATTCGTCGCCCCGCATGATTAAATTTTGCCCTGGGTTGTCGGAAAAACTTATCCGGTAGTTTGTTTCGGGCCGCAGGCCGCGCAGCTTTAGCCTGACAGAATCGCCGCGTTCCGCGCTCGGCTTAAACAGCATGACCGCGCACGCATCTTTTGCGGGGATGTAATACTGTATGCCGTCCCAGTCGTTTCCGTTCGGGCGCGGCAGTATGTGGTATATGTGCCCTTCGCGTATGAGCGGCCGCAGGTGCTCCTTATAGATTTGCATATTTTTTTTGTAGATGGGCACGGTAAGCGGCTCGTCCGACGGCAGCACAATGTTTGCGGGGTTGTACTGCGGCCCGCAGGCGCAAACGGCGGGGAAAAACGCGCCGAGCATCCCGCTTCGCAGGCAGTAGGTGAACTCGTCGCGGCTTTCTGTGAGCGCGGCTTTGACGCCGGGCGAGAGATAGCCGATGTGCTGGCACTGCGAGAGCTGTGCCGCGGGCAGCGCGTAAGACGAATCGTAAAACGCCTGCCTGAGTTCGAGCGGATAGACGATGTCTGTCACGGTGCCCACCGACGCGAACGTGTAGGTCGCAAAATCCTTGTTGCGCCCGCCGCTGTTGCATGTTTCGTATCTGTGGTTGGGTATGCGCCTCGAAAGATATTTTAACGCCGGGATGTCGGGCCGCGAAAAATCGCTGCGCCAGCTGTCGAGCGCGTAGGACGAATATTTTTCGGCGAGCTGTCCCGTGGTATCGACATTGACAAGATTCGCAAAGTATAAATGGAACTTGAAACCGTTTTCGTGCGCCGCGTCCGATATTTTTTTCATGCCGCCCGGGAAAAGGACGGGCGACGCTTCAAACGACGGCTTGGCGTTGTCCGGCCCGAACCAGCCGTAGTCGATCTCGAAACATTCGAAGCCGATGGAGCGCAGCGAATT
This sequence comes from Defluviitaleaceae bacterium, assembly GCA_009783525.1. Classification (GTDB taxonomy): domain Bacteria; phylum Bacillota; class Clostridia; order Lachnospirales; family WQUN01; genus WRDG01. The sequence goes on from WRDG01000001.1 coordinate 9,141, forward strand.
TTCACTTTTGTCTGTTAGCGCGCGCAGGACCGTGCGTTCGTCCGACGCCCAAAAATAATATTTTTTTTCGCCGTTTTCGTCCGTGTAGTCGGGCTTGTCCGGGTCGAAGTAATAAAACATCCCGCCGAATTGTGTCCAAGGCTCCGTTTCGTCCGTATGCATCGACGCGGGGGTTTTGTTGCGCCAAAACCATCGCGTGAAAGCGTTCGAGCCGTTGTCCGCGTCGCCCGTAAACGCGCCGATGTACGAGTACGGATACGCGAACGCGCCCCGCGCCTGCACGGTGCAGCCGTCCGTAAAAAAATCCGGCCCGTTGACGCCGTCGTTGGCGCCGCTGTCGTAGCCGGTCGAAATTGAAATACTACCGTCCCCAACCTTTGCCGCCGCGAAGCCGGTCTGCCATTCCCAGCCCGCGTACAGCCCGTGGCCGCCGCCGCACACAATCAAAAACGGGATGAACCCGCCGCCCGCTGTGCCGTCGAACGCGCTCGCCGTATACGCCGCGCCGTTTACGGGAACGTCCTTGTATACGCCGATTTCGTCGACCGGAGCCTGATCCTTGTTGAAGCGCCAAACAACCATGTCCTCGGTTTCGGTTTCCAGCTCGATGCCGGAAAGCAGCGGGCCGGCGATTATGCTGTCGCCCGTTCCGTTGTGTATGATGAACCTGTGCTGCACCGGACCCTTGCCGCCGTCCAGCGAATGCCATTCGGAAACGATGTATATGCGCGGGTCGTCGCTGCACGAAAAAAACATCGAGAACCCGCGGCCGACCCTGCCGCTCATCGTGTGAGTGTAGGTCCACGCAACGCTGCCGCGCTCTTTGTCGGGGGTTTTTATGCGGTGCGGCAGCCCGACGGCGCGCGGGTGCTTGATGAGGTTGCGGCCCTCGGCGCCGTTCGTAAGCGAAGTTACCACGGGACCCTCGTTTGTCGGCACAACTTCAATAAAAGTGTCGGCGGTTTTAAGCCTGTATGATTTTTGCGCTAACAATTCGGTTTCCCTCCTCTGGTCATGCCGCACACGCATTCGATATGCGCGGTCTGCGGGAACATGTCTACGGGTCTTACGCATTCGAGCATAAACCCGGCGCCGCATAAAATTTTGACGTCCCGCGCAAGTGTCCCGGGGTTGCACGAAACATATATGATTTTTTTAACGCCGGAAGCGGCTATTGCGTCGAGCAGCTCGCGGCCGCAGCCCTTCCGCGGCGGGTTGAGGATGACCGCGTCCGCGCCTGCGACATGATCCGTGATCACTTTTTCCGATTCGCCGGTTACAAACTTTACGTTGTCCATGCCGTTTGCCGCCGCGTTGCGCTTCGCGTCCTCTGCTGCCTGCGGCGAAATCTCTATGCCGGTTACGTTCTTTACGCTGCGCGAAACATAAAGCGCGATGCCGCCCGCGCCCGCGTGCGCGTCTATCACGGTTTCGCAGCCGCAAAAATCCGCGAGCTGCAGCACCGTATCGTACAGAACAGAAATTTGCGCGTGGTTGACTTGAAAAAAAGAGGAGGGCGATATGGAATACGCAACGCCGCCGATTTTTTCTTCCAGCGTCCCGCTTCCGCAAAGCACATGCGTGCTGCCCGCGAGCGCGGCGTTTGTGCGCGACCTGTTCGTGATGTAGCAGACGGAGGTTACGCCCGTGCCTTTAAGCGCCTCAATAAACGCGCCGCGTTTGGGGAACGCGCTTCCGTTTATAACAAGCGCGGCCATCGACTCGCCCGTGCCGAAGCTCGTCCTTATAAGTATGTGGCGGGCGAGACCTGTGTGCGTTGCTTCGTCATACGGCAAGATTTTTTGCTCCGCGATAAAGCCCATGATCCGCGACAAAATTTTTTCGTGCGACGGGTGCTGGATGTTGCAGTTTTTTATTTCGACGAGCCTGTGGCTGCGCGGCGCGTAAAATCCCGCGGCGGCCCTGCCGTCCGCGCCGCCGACTACATACTGCGCCTTGTTGCAGTAGCCGTACGGGCTCGCGCTTCCGGTTACGTCGCAGACCGGCGCGTCCGCCATTCCCGCGATCGTTAAAAATGCGTCCCTTACCATCTGCTTTTTAAAATGCAGCTGCGCCCGGTAGTCGCAGTGCTGCCAAATGCAGCCGCCGCACCGCTCCGCTAACGGGCATACGCGGGATGCGTTTTCGCCCGTTAATCTGTGCGGCGACGGGTCAACAACCTGCACGATTTTTCCGTACGCGAAATTTTTTCTGACCTGCACGAGTTTTATCTGCAGGTAATCGCCGGGCAGCGCGCCCCGCGTGAACACGACGAGGCCGTTTGCCGTACCCGTTCCGTAGCCTTCGGCGTTAACGCTTGTTATGCGAATGTTTGCGTGGTCGTTTTTTTCCATCTGTTTGCGGTCCGCGCCTTTCGATTATTATTTTATCAATCCTGCTGATTGCAAACCGTGCCCCGGCACGGGCAGTTGCGGCATTTAGCAAAACTTTGGCGCGGCCCGCCCGCGGGCTCCCTTATTTTGCCGCCGATAATCATGCCGTTCATTTCGTTTAAAACGCGGGACAGGCGCCGTTGCAGCTTCCGCGTGTTAAGCACGATAAACATCGCGTCGCTGTACACCAACCGTCCGTGGACGGATTTTTTTTTGAACTGCGCCTCCGCGAGCCGGAAGTACGCGGCAAGCTGCATAAGGTCGCCCTCGCGCGGCCCGTCCGCGTTTCCTATCGCGGAACTTTTTAACTCGACCGGGATCACGCGCCGCCCGTTGAAAAAAATCATGTCGGGTTTGCCGCTTAGGCCCCGCGCCGCGTCCGTGAGCGTCCTGCCGTAGATTACGCCGGGCCTGCGCGCACCTGTGCGTTTGTCGCTGTAAGCCAGCCTGTAGCCGCCGCCCGGCAGCTTTGTCTTACACTTGCGTACGTCTTCCCGAAAAAGCAAAAAAATAAGCCGCACGAATACTGCGCATGCGGCCGCCGTTAAAAAAATCTCCACACAAAAAAAATAATCGACGCAAAAATTAACAAAACGGCCGCGGTTTTAAAAACTTTTTTCGCGTAATAACGCCGCGAAAATTTTTCGTGAAACGACGACCCCTTGATATAGTTGCTATTTGAATTGTGGGCTTTGCCCGCGTTGTGGGCTATGCCCGCGTTGTGGGCTATGCCCGCGTTGTGGGCTACGCCCGTTCGTCTTAGCCTGTTTATGTACGCGCTGCCGTATGCGCGGCGGTAGTACCATTGGTGCGCGCAGTAGCAGTAGCTGTTGATCTCGGACGCGGAAATCATTCGTGTTGCGAACTGCGGACGTACCGAGCGAGCGTCTTGTGGTAACCCGCCCACGGGCCTGGGGCGGTCATTCCGCTCACGGTCTCCTCGAACGCCTTCGCCTTGGCGTCCATGTTGTCCGCGCTGTGCAGCAGGAACGCCTCGATGGTGTACGGCTGTTTCGGCGAGCCGAACTCGAGTTCGCCGTGGTGCGACAGTATCGAATGTTTGATGAGGCTAAGCAGTTGATGCGGAAACTTTTCAATTTTCGCAGCCTCCGCCGTGACCAGATCCGCGCCTATAATTATATGCCCGAGCAGTTGGCCGTCGTCCGTGTACTCGTTAATGGGCAGCGGCGAAAGCTCAAAAATTTTGCCGATGTCGTGCAGCACCGCCGTCGAAATTAAAATGTCGCGGTTTACATGCTTGTAACGCCCCGCCAAAAAATCGCAGGTTTGCGCGACGGAGAGCGTGTGTTCGAGCAGTCCGCCCAAATACCCGTGGTGCATGAACCTCGCGGCGGAATGGGTGAGCAGCGCCGCGGAAACCGCTTCGCTTTTTATAATGCAGGCGGTCAATTTTTTTATGCAGCCGGTTTCAATCGAATCAATAAGTTTTAATAACTGCGCGTGCATTGCGGGGATGTCTTTTTCCGTGCACCGGATGTAGTCCGCGGGCTCGTACTCACCCTCCATGCTCGGCCGCAGCTTCGATATTTTTATCTGCAGTTCGTTTTGGTATATGACTGCTATCGCGTCGATTTTAACGATGCTGTTCTCTTCAAAATCCTTTATGTCGTGGTTCATTTCCCAAACCTTGGCTTCTGCGGCGCCGGTTTTGTCCTGCAGCTTTAACGAAAGATAATTTTTTCCGCTGCGCGTCTTCTGTATTTGCTTTTGCCTGCAGAGATAATGATCGACGATGCGGTCGCCTTCTAAAATGTCCTTGATATATTTCACGGCGGAAGCCGCCCCCTCGCTCTATTGTTGCAAGGGCATTATATTTGTAATATTTGTGAAATACAATCGTACGCGAACCGCGACGTTCCCCAAAAAAAATTGCGGCAAATTTTTAGTTTGCACGCATAATTTGTCTTGCTGATTGTCCGTGATCATAAGGTGTGTCATCGTAAACGGCACGGAAGGCTTCCTTGTTGATTGTACAATTGTCATTCTGAGCCGCAGGCGTTGTCATTCTGAGCCGTAGGCGAAGAATCTAAAAAAACCCTTCGCGGGGTTTATCCTGAGCGTGATAAGATTCTTCGCCTGCGGCTCAGAATGACAAACAAAGGGCTCAGAGTGATAAACGAAGGGCTCAGGGTGACACGTGAAGAGTTCAAGGTGACACACGAAACAATTTTACAACATCATTGCGGGCGTCGTTTGTGATATTTAATCATCTGAGGGACAATGAAAAAATTGCGCCCGCCGCTTCCGTCACTCGTCAAGCTCGGTGTACATCAGCAGCATGACTTCTATTGCGCGCTCGTGCCGTTTGCCGCCGACCAAAATTGCCGCGTACTGGTTGTTCGGTTCGATGCCGGAAGCCATGGCGGCGGGGCTTTCCGCGATAGGGACGCCGAACGTGTACTGCAGCTGCGCGTCCGGAAAGACATCCGCGAGGTCGATCAAAAAACCGCTCTCGTGCAGCGCGACCAGGTCGCTTTCGTTTACCACCACGATATCGACGTCGCCGGAGCGAACCATCGCGGTAAATTGGTTGCCTACGGTGATGTCGTACTGGCGCGTGCCTCCGGTAAAAAATGTTTCGATTGCGACGGTTTCTTTTGTGTGGTCCATGTCGATGGGCCGGGCCAATAGGTTTGCGAATTCGTTAAATTTCGGACCCGGCTGAAACTCGCCGGTCCACGCTATCAGGATGTATTGCCGCCTCGGCGGGTTGACGAAAATATTAACCGTGTATCCGACAAAAACCGCGGCGAGCACAATGACTATCATTACAGACTTATAGTATTCCCAAATATATTCGGCCTTTTCTTTAAACGTCATCGGTTTGAGTTTCGCAGATTCTTCGCTGAAAAAATCTTTTGCTTTTTTGCACGCTTTTTTCATTTGAAACGCCACTTCCCTGTCAGTTAATTTTATGTCCGAACAATGCGCGGATCGTTTCGGCCGCCCTGTCTGCCCGCTTGCTACCCGCGAGCACGGCGGCGTACCGGTCTGCCGCGTTTATTCCCGAATCGAAAACGGCGCGGCTGCTCATTATTGATACCGCGAACGGAAAATCCGGATCGATGTTTGGGAAAATGCCCGACAGGTCGAGCAGATAGCCGTTGTCCGCGAGGCTCTGCAGATCCGCCGCGCCGGCTATTATCAAATCGATTTCGCCCGCGCGTATCATCGAGTTTAAAATCATCATTTTATTGTCCTGCATGGGCGAGCCGCCCGGCATAAACATTTCGATCACCGCATAGTCCTTTTCACGCGGCACGCCGAGGGCAACGGACAGGTGCGCGGCAAGCGTTTCAAGCGATGCGGCGCTTTGCACGCTGCCGGTCCACGCGATGTATACATACGGTTTGCCGCGCGGGTTGATAAGCGACGCGATTAAAAAGACGAATAAAAAAAGCGCGGCCGCGGCGGCAATGAGCGCGGGCTTGTAGTACTGCCAAATATATTCCACTTTTTCTTTTAGCGTCATGCCGTTCATTTTGGCGGTTTCGTCCGCCAATAATTTTTTTAGCGCGCCGCCCGCATTAATCATGGGCAAGCATCCCAATGACGCGCGGCAGGGCGTCCTTCGCGTTTTTCCAAGGTTCGTCGGCGTAACGGTAGTCGAATTTTTTTATGAACCAATCCAAGTCGTCCGCTATGCGTTCCATAGCGGCTTTTTGTATTTCTCTCGCGGTTTTTTCGAACTCAGCCTTTTTTTGTTTTCCGAGGCAGGTTTGCGCGGCGGCTGTAAGCATCGCATAGTGCTCTACGCAAAAGCCGTCCAGTTTTTCTATGAGCTGCCGTTCTTCGCCGCCGCTTTCCCAAAGGTAAAAAAATGTTTCGGTGTACCTCCGCATGGTTTCGTTTACGTTTCCGCAAATAACGCAGCCGCCCGGCATTTTTTCGCGCCTGCCGCAGTCGACGTCGCTTATCAGCTTGAGCAGGCGCGTGTGCAGCATGAGCGCGAGCCCAAGGCGGTTGCCGCCGTCGTACAGCCGCCGCGTGTGTGCGGCGCAAAACCCCGTGTTATTGGTCGCCTTGCGAATGTCGTCCTCCATGTACGACGGGCTCAGCATAAACGCGACGGCGTCAGCGTCGAGTTTTTTTCGCATGACGCAAAACGGGCAGGCGCCCGGTTCGCGCAGCGCGTCCGTCACCGGTATGATATGGATCTGTTCTTTTAATCCCATAAATCTGTCCAGTCCTTTGCGCCTTCCCATAAAAATACCTGTCCCTTGATGAGCCGAACATTTTTATCGCCGAGCCGGATGGCTTCCATTTCGGCGTCGGTGAGCGGGTCTTCCGCGGTGCATTTCAAATTGGAGACGTATTCGTTTTCGTAAACGGAGAACGGGATGGGGATCTGTCCGCGCTGCACCGCCCACTTCACGCAGATAACCGCGGGGTGTACGTTGTGAGCCTTTGCCGCCGCAACGACAGCCGGCTGTTCGGTGGCGGACGGGTCGCCGGCGGTTTTGTCGCGCTCGGGGCGGGTAGGCGAACCGATCGGGCAGAACCCGATTGGCTGGATTTGACGGGACACGCAGTAGTCGAACAGTTCCTGCTGCTGAAAGCACGGGTGCAATTCCATTTCGATTGCCGCGGGTTTTATGCGGCACAGCGGAAGCACCGCGTCCAATTTTTTAACGGTCATGTTGGACATCCCGATCGATTTGACGAGCCCCATGTCAACTAAGCGTTCCATCTGGCGCCAGCAGCCCATGAAGCGTTCCGCGGAAAACGGTTTGGAATCCGGATTACGCGAATCGCCGTCGCAGCCGGGCGCGTGATAGTTGGGGAACGGCCAGTGCACAAAGAACATGTCTATGTATTCGAGGCGCAGATCCTTCAAACTTTTTGCGCACGAAAGCAGAACGTCGCCCGCGCCGTGCATGTCGTTCCAAACCTTGCTCGTTACGAAAAGCTCCCCGCGTTTTACCGCGCCTGCAGCGAACGCTTCCGCAAAAACGCTCCCGATTAAATCTTCGTTGCCGTAAACCGACGCGCAGTCGAAAAGCCTGTAGCCCGCGCGGATCGCTCCGGCCACCGCGTCCGCGACCTGCCGCGGCGAAAATCTGTCTGAGCCGAACGTGCCCATGCCCACGCACGGAATGTTCATGCCGTTGGCGAGGATTTTTGCCGCGCCCTGTTTGATATCGGATACCATCGAACCATCCTTGTCCGGAAATTTATTTTAGTGCGCCCGCCGCAATGCGGCGTTTGAGTTTTAAACCGCGAAGCGTTTGAAACTTTAAATACGCTTGATTTATTATAATCAAACAGGCGGAATATACAAACGGAACGTCGGCCGAGAGCGAATTTGTTGACCGGGTTTGCGCGCAAAAAAAATTTGCGGCTTTGAATTTTTATTCGTAAAATTTTTTATAAAAAATTTTTTCTTATAGAAAATTTTTTTATTGGAAAAATTTTTTTATTGGAAAATTTTTTATTAAAAATTTTTTATTGATAATTTTTTTTGAATTTTTTAAAAAGGAAATTTTTTTTTCACGGTCAAGGCTGTCGTTTGCATACAGCTTGACAATTTTCATTTTACCGTTATATAATCGCACGCTTGCAAGCAATAGCTTGCTTGCAAGCTACTGTTTGCTTGCAAGGAGTTATACGAAAGGTGGACGCATGTTAATGAACGCGTTAATAAACGATATCGAGCGCGAACAAATGAAAAAAAATATTTCGCCGTTTAAGGTTGGCGATACGGTTCGCGTGCACGCAAAAATAGTCGAGGGGCAAAAGGAACGCATACAGATTTTCGAAGGGGTCGTGCTTAAAAGGCAAAACGGCGGCCTGCGCGAAAGTTTCACCGTCCGCCGCCTCTCTTACGGCGTAGGAGTAGAAAAGACCTGGCCGCTGCATTCGCCGAGGGTTGATAAAATTGAAGTGGTGCGCCGCGGCGTCGTGCGCCGCGCCAAACTTTATTATTTGCGCGGACGCATCGGCAAGGCGTCCAAAGTAAAAGAGGAAATTTTCAAAAAGGAAAAATAAACGCCACATCAATTGTTTCAAAATAATGCGGCGCGTCCGAAAACGGGCGCGCCTTATTCGTAAACGGCGGTGGCATTATGCTGAAGAAGTTAATAAAAAACGATCGTGTCAGGGACGTTGTGGAATGGATACTTGTATTTGCAGCGGCATACCTGCTTTTTTTTATCGTCACCACATTTTTTTTCCGCACGGCCTCGGTCAGCGGAAATTCGATGGAGCCTACGCTGAAGCACAACGAATGGGTGCTGCTCGGCAGGATAGGATACCGTTTCGGCGAGCCGAAGCCCGGCGACATCGTGGCGTTCCCGTTTAAGGACAACCCGTCGGAGCATTTCATCAAGCGCGTGGTGGCAGTCCCCGGAGATACCGTTGACCTCATCGACGGCTTTTTTTATGTCAACGGCGAGCTGTTAAAAATATCTTACACAGGCTTGCCGGTTACTGCGACGGGCGACGTCGAGTTTCCCGTTAAGCTGACGGACAGCTATTTCGTTTTGGGAGACAACCGCGACATAAGCAAAGACAGCAGGTACCAAAGCGTCGGCTGCATCGCAAAAAAAGATATGGTGGGCAAGGTCGTGCTTCGGATCTGGCCGTTCGGCGCGTTCGGCAAGGTAGAATAAGCGCGGCAAAATGTTAGAAAGGTTAGAAAGGCGCGGGCGGAAATAAATGGTGCAATGGTATCCCGGACACATGGCGAAATCGATGCGCATGATGGCCGAACAGATTTCGCTTGTCGACGTTGTCATCGAGCTGCTTGACGCGCGCGTTGCGTACAGCAGCAAAAATCCCGCGATCGACAGCCTCGCCGCAAACAAAAAACGGATCGTCGTTTTAAACAAGGCGGATCTCGCGGATCCCGCCGTCACAAAACGCTGGGCCGCTCATTACGGTTCGGCCGGCCATACGGTTATCGCATCTGACGCGCTCAGTAAAAAAACTGCCGCGGCAATCACAGATGCCGCGCATGCCGCTCTAAGCGAAAAAATCGAGCGCGAAAAACTGCGCGGGAAAAAAACCGCAATCCGCGCAATGATAGCGGGCATACCAAACGTAGGCAAAAGCACGCTCATAAACACGCTGGCGGGGCAGGCAAAAACCGAAACCGCGGACCGGCCGGGCGTGACCAGAGGCAAGCAGTGGATAAAAGTGAGCGCGGGATTTGACGTGCTCGACACGCCGGGCGTGCTGTGGCCGAAGACGGACGGCCGGGCATCGGGTGTTTTGCTCGCGGCAACGGGTGCGATCCGGGACGACGCATACGACATCGTTTCTGTCTGCGGCGAATTTTTAAATATTTTGGCCGAAATAAAAAAGGACGCGCTGCTTGCGCGGTACAAGCTCGCCGAACCCCCGCCCGACGGACTTTGGCTTGAAGCCTTGTGCAAGTCGCGCGGTTTTATTTTAAAGGGCGGCATCCCCGATATAAAACGCGCTGCAGCCGCCGCGCTCGACGAGTTCCGCGCCGGCAAACTCGGCCGCATATCGCTTGAGGCGCCGCCGAAAATACAATCGTAAATATTTTCAAATTTGTAATGGTAAAAATATTATGATATTCTCAATATTACTCTGGCACTTTAATATAACAAGAAGCGTACGCGATATTTTTGTGCCGGAGTAATATAAATCCGTGCGCGGATATTTTTTATAATTTTATGAACCCAAAGGAGTGGCATTGTCAATGCCGAAAATTGCGGTAGTAACGGACAGTAACAGCGGCATAACTCAGGAACAGGGCAAAAAACTCGGCATAACAGTTTTGCCCATGCCCGTAATAATAAACGGCGAACTTTTTTTTGAGGATATAAGCTTAAGCCAAGATGATTTTTATAAACGTCTTTCGGAAGAGATCCAAATAAAAACATCGCAGCCGGCGCTCGGCGACGTAATGGAGTGCTGGGAAAAATTGCTGTCCGAATACGACCAGCTCGTGCACATACCGATGTCAAGCGGGCTCTCCGCTTCTTGCGAATCCGCGACGGTATTGGCCCGCGACTTCGACGGCCGGGTGCATGTCGTCGACAACCAGCGCATTTCCGTCACGCAGCGGCAGTCCGTGCTGGACGCCATTGAGCTTGCGGGCTGCGGCTGGGACGCGCTGCAAATAAAAACATATTTAGAGGACGTTAAGCTCGAATCGAGCATCTACATCATGCTCGATACATTGCATTACTTAAAAAAGGGCGGGCGGGTCACGCCGGCCGGAGCAGCCATAGGCACGCTGTTAAAAATTAAACCGATACTGCAAATACAGGGCGGCAAACTCGACGCGTACGCCAAGGCAAGGGGTACGCGGCAAGCGCACCAAATTTTAATTGACGCGGTTAAAAACGATTTTAAAACACGTTTTGCAAACGCGGACAATCCCGACGGCATGTGGATGTCTGTCGCGTATACATTCGACCGCGCGGCGGCCGATGAATTTAAAAACGAAGCCGAAACCGCCTTTCCGGGGTTTAAAATGCACATCGACCCGCTTTCGCTTTCCGTTTCGAGCCACATAGGGCCGGGCGCGCTCGCGCTCGCATGTTGCAAAAAAATAAAGGGGGCGGCCCAATGAACCGCGCAAGCGGAATAATTGCCCACCCCACCTCGTTTCCCGGCGAGCACGGGATCGGCGACCTCGGCGGCGGAGCATACGAATTTATAAATTTTTTGGCGGCCGCAAAACAGACGCTTTGGCAGGTGCTTCCACTCGGGCCGACCAGCTACGGCGATTCGCCGTATCAGTCGTTTTCGTCGTTTGCGGGCAACCCTTACATGATAAGCCCGGATCTTTTGTTCAAGCAGGGTTATCTGTTCGAAGAAGACCTGCTTGATATACCGGAGTTTGATCCGCGCACGGCGGACTATGGCAAGATGATCGACTATAAAATGCCGCTGCTAAAAAAAGCGTTTAAAAATTATAAGCTTCTCGAAACTCGCGGCGTAAAAGGAAACTACACTAAGTTCTGCGCCCGCAACGCGGATTGGATAAACGATTACGCGCTTTTTGTCGCGCTAAAAAACCATTTTATTGCGGAGCGTAAAACAAAAAAAGGCGGCGCGGAATTTAAGGCGTACCGCAAGGCAAACAAAAAATATTTAACCGAAAACCAAATACTCGACTATTATTACGGCGCGGTATGGAACAGTTGGCCCGAGCCGCTCGCCAGGCGCGACTTGGCTGCCATGAACACGTATTCGGTTAAGCTTGCAGACGAAATCGAGTTCCACAAATTTTTGCAGTTCGAATTTTTTAACCAATGGGAAAACGTAAAGCAGGCGGCAAATTCAAAAGGCATAAAGATCATCGGAGACATACCGATATTTGTGGCGTTCGATTCGTCCGACACCTGGGCGGGGCCGTCGCTTTTTTATTTGGACGAGGAGCTGCAGCCCACGGTAGTCGCCGGAGTGCCGCCGGATTATTTCAGCGAAACCGGGCAGTTGTGGGGCAACCCTCTTTATAATTGGGAAAACCATAAAAAATCCGGCTACGAATGGTGGACGAGGCGCATCGAATCGACGCTCAAGCTGGTCGACATCATACGGATCGACCACTTCCGCGGCTTCGAATCGTATTGGGCCGTGCCTTACGGCGAAAAAACGGCGGCGCGCGGCAAATGGACGAAGGGGCCCGGCGGCGATCTGTTTGACGCGATCGTCAGGCAGCTCGGGCATTTGCCGATCATCGCGGAAGACCTGGGCATAATAACCCCGGCCGTTACGGACCTTAGAGAATCGCTTGAGCTGCCCGGCATGAAGGTGCTGCAGTTCGCGTTCGACCCGGAGGCGAAGGGGCTTTACGCTCCGCACAATTACACAAGCACGCGCACGGTAGTGTACACGGGCACGCACGACAACGATACGAGCCGCGGCTGGTACGAGTTTGCGCCCGAAGATGAAAAAGATTATTTCAGAAGATACCTGAACGTTTCCGGCGAAAGCCCGGCTTGGGATTTGATCCGCCTCGCGTATTCGTCTACAGCAAATTTTGCGGTCGCGCCCATACAGGATGTGATGGACCTCGAAACGGATGCGCGAATGAACGTCCCGGGCGTGCCCGCGGGAAATTGGCGCTTCCGCTACACAAGCGACATGCTGACGGACGAACTGGCGGAGCGGCTCGCATACCTCGCCGCGCTTTATAACCGCCTGCCCGACAAAAAGAAAAAGAAATCTGCGAGCATACTTTAAAAAAAAAACCGAAAGGCGGGGCCGAAGCCCCGCCTACCGTAAGACAACCACATTGTCATTCTGAGCGCAGCGAAGAATCATACGGAAAGATGAAAGATCCTTCACTTCGTTCAGGATGACAGGTTTCTTTGGAGAGGGCGGTTAATACCCGCCTTTTTAATTTTGAACGGCAAACTAGCCGCTTGTGGTTAATTAGCCGCTTGTGGCTAATTAATTACTGTGCGTATCGTGCGGCGTCTGCGAAACGGAAGCGCCTATCTTGTTGCTTACGACGCACGGTATTTTTTCCCACCCGAGCAGCTTGCAGGCGAGCAGTCTTTTTTCGCCGAACACGATCGTGAAGTCGATGCTGTTCGCGTTGCGCTTGACGACTATCGGCTGCAGCAAACCCTTGTCGCGTATCGAATTCATGATCGCCTCGATTTCGAAGCCGTCGCGTTCCAAGTACGCCTCGAACGGCTCGTCGCCCGGCAATATCTTGCTTATCTCAAGCTGCTCGGTTTTTTCCTGGCCGTCCTGCTTGCTCTTCTGCTTCTGTTCTTTAAACGAATAGACAAACGGGATCGCGAGGTCCACGTTTCTGTTGCGCTGGATTTCTTTGGTGGCGATCTTGGTGATTTCGTGCGTGATGCGCGGGCGGTCTACGGCGTTGGTCATAAACCTCACGCGAAACAGCGTGCCGTAGTCCCATGTCTCGGTCCGTATGTACGGCTCCTGCCCGGTTATTTGGATGATGTCCGCCGTCACTTCGCGCGCCGCGTCGAGCAGCACCTTTTCGACGACATCCCAGTCCGAGTCGAACGTGATGCGGAACACGGCCTCGTCCAATATGTAGGAAGACTCCTCCGCTTTTTGCATGCCCGTCGTGTTGATTATAACCGTGCCGAACAAAATAGCGTTAGGCACCTGCACGATGCGCCCCGACGGCTCTTCTGATCCGACCGTTCCGCCCACTTGGTTGAGCGTCATGTACATCGGCGAAAATTTTATTATGTCGCCCATGATTCCCCAGTTTGGTAGCGTGATTCGGTCGCCGAGCTTGTAGGGGCGGCTGAGCGTCACCATGATCCACGCGGCTATGCCGCTGACCGGCTGCTGCAGCGACCAGCCGAGCATCATGCCTGCGAAGGCGGACATGGCCGTAGTAAACGCCGTCAGTTTTCCGAGAACCATCGCCACGCCGATAATTATTGCGATGTATGCCATCCCTTTATAAAAGACCGCGAGCATCGTTGTTTCGCCGGGCGTGCCTTTTTTTACTTTAATGTAAAAGGCCGTGATTACGGTAAATGCGTTATACCCTACCGCGCAGTAGCAAACGAAGGCGAGGTAGAACATAAGCGAATAGTTTTCGGTTATTTGACGGAGCTTGACGCCGTTGTGGTCAAGCAGCGTGAGCACAACGGACAGCAGCATGAACGCCGCCAAAAAAATTGCGTTGACGGCCGGTTTTTTGTGCTTTACCAAAATGGTTGTCGAACTGTTGTTTTGCTGCATAGATTATCCCCTTGGGCTGCCGCCCTAATATTTTTTGACACTTGGCGATCAATTATGCTCCGCAGATTTTACGCTTCGTAAAAGCCAGTTAATTATCGAACGCTTAAGCCCGCGATAAAAACGGGAATGTAACCCGGTTGCCGTCCAGTATGTTTTCCTTTCCTTCCAGAACGAAAAACGTCGTGTCGTACTCGACCGCCCTTTCTATGACAAAATCGCAGGCGGCTTTCGGCGTGAAGCCGAGTGTCGCGGATTTTGTTCCGGGCGCGGCGGCGGCTCCGAGCAGCGCGGCGAGGCCGCGCCCGTTGCCGCCGTACACATCGTAACAAAACATGCGGCTTTCGTCATGCTCGGCAATCACTACGGCGTCGTGGTCTTCCAAATAATAAACGCAGTCGGGCAAAAATTTTATGCAGTGGAACATCAGCAGATCCGCGCTGCCTTCGGCCGTCAATTCTGAAAACGGGTTCGACTGCCTATGTTTTTCGAGCAGCAGCCCGACGTCGCATGATAAATTCATGTCGAGCCTGCGGCACGCGCCCGCCTTTTTCGCAAGCTGCATGGTGTACCTGTACTCGAAAGCCGGAGCGAAACCGAATTTCGGATAAAAATTTTTTACGGAGTCGTTTGCGTAAAGGTAGACGCAATCGCACCGGTCTTTTTTGTCGGATAAAATTTTTTCCATGAGCCAGCGGCTGAGGCCCCTGCCTCTGTATTCCGGCAATGTGGCGACCGTGCTCAACTGTATGTATTTTTTTTGCGAGCCGCGCCAAACAAAATCGCTTGTGACCGCGCCCGCGGACGAAACCGCCAGCCCTCCGTCGTAAAGCGTGTACGGCACGAATTTTCCGCCGCAGTGGCCGGACATGTACCACGGCAAAAAATCCAGCCCGAACACGTCGTAGACAAGGTTGAAATAACTTTGCCTGCGCTCTTCGCATGCGAACGTGTCCTCAACAAAAATAAATTCTGATCCGTCTATAAACGTTTTTATTTTTTCACCTGCAATATATTACGATTGTGGAAATTTTGTAATTTCCGCTTGTGGAAATCTTATGTTTTCCGCTTGCGGAAATCTTATGTTTTCCGCTTGTGGAAATCTTATGATTTCCACTTTGTGGAAATTTTTATTTGTATATCACATCGCAAATTGCCGCGCAATCTGATGCTGTGCTATGTAGGGGCGGGGTTATCCCGCCCGAAAGGTAACGTGACCGTTGCGGTTGCGGACAATGTAGGGGCGGGGTTATCCCGCCCGCCCGGTAACGAACCGTTGCGGTTTTTCTGTGTCCGCCATGTCTTGCAAAAAAAAATTTTTGTGATAAAAATATTTCGTAAACAAAATTAAATGTTTGATGTTTTTTTGCATGCAGCCAATTTGATATTCAATCATCGTATACATTCAACTTAAATAAATCCGGGGGAACCGTTAATGCCTAAAATATTGTTTCAGGGTCACGGTAGTTTCAGACTCACGGCGGACGACGGCCGCGTCGTATATGTCGATCCGTTTAAAGGCGGCGGTTACGACCTGCCCGCTTCCGTTATTTTGGTCACGCACCGGCATAATGACCACGACCGGATAAAACGCTGCGCGCAAAAAAAAGGCTGCCGCGTTATTACCGATGCGGAAGCCCTTGCCGGCGGCAAGCACAATGTATTTGAAGAGGACGGCATATTGATTCAGGCAGTGGAGGCGTCAAACAAACTGCACGATCCGAAAAAGTGCGTCGGGTATATAATCACGATCGACGGAAAAAAAATATACGCGAGCGGCGACACGTCAACGACCGGGCAAATGAAAACGTTTTCGGATTTGAATTTGGACTGCGCGCTGTTCCCGGGCGACGGGTTTTTTAACATGGGCCCTGCCGAAGCCGCCGAATGCGCACGCATGGTCGGCGCGAAAAAAAATATTTTGATTCATTTAAAGCCCGGCGAGTCGTACCGTAAAAAAGGTGAAAAATGGGACGCGCCAAACAAGATGATATTGGAACCCGGAAACGAAGCAGAAATATAAAACGCCGTTTTAAACGGCGTTTTTTTTATCTATTTTCGATTGGGACGTAGTTTTTTATTTCGGATACGCCCTTATAGGCCGGACGGATTATCCGGTTGGAAGTGTGGAGCTCCTCGAGGCGGTGCGCGCTCCAGCCCGCCATGCGCGAGATGGCGAAAATGGAGGTGTAGAGTTTTTCGGGCAGGCCGAGCATGTCGTATACGAAGCCGCTGTAAAAATCTATGTTCGCGGACACGCCCTTGTATATTTTTCGTTCGGCGGCGATAAGCTCGGGGGCGAGACGCGCCACAAGCGCATACAGCTCGTACTCTTCCTCCCTGTTTTTTTCGCGGCTCAGTTGTTTTATAAAGTCTTCGAAGACGACGGCGCGCGGGTCGCTCAGCGAATAGATGGCGTGCCCTATTCCGTAAATGAGTCCGGAGCGGTCGTAGGCGTCTTTGCGTAATATTTTTTTGAGATACCCGGCCACCTGGCCTTCGTCCTTCGTGTTTGACACGTTCGTTTTAAGGTCGTGCATCATGCGCATTGTCTCGATGTTCGCGCCGCCGTGCTTCGGGCCCTTGAGGCTGCCGAGCGCCGCGGCCACCGCGCTGTAGGTGTCCGTCCCGGACGACGAAACCACCCGGACGGCGAAGGTCGAGTTGTTTCCGCCGCCGTGCTCGGCGTGCAGCACGAGCGCGGCGTCTAATATGCGCGCTTCGAGCTCGGTATATTTGCGGTCGTGGCGTAAAAGGTTGAAAATATTTTCCGCGTACGAGAGGCTTGGGTTCGGCTGGTGGATCACGAGGCTCTCGTCGCCGTGAAAGTGCATGTACGCCTGATAGCCGTAAACCGCGAGCATCGGGAACATGGCTATCAGCTGGAGGCACTGGCGCAGTACGTTCGGCAGCGAGATGTCGTCGGCGTTGTCGTCGTAGGCGTAAAGTGTAAGCACGCTTCTTGCGAGCGTGTTCATCATGTCGCTGCTCGGCGCTTTCATTATAACGTCGCGGTTAAATTTCGGCGGCAGCGAATAATAACCGCGAAGCAGCTCCATAAAACCTTCGAGCTGTTTCGCGTCGGGCAGCGACCCGAACAGCAGCAGGTAAACCGTTTCTTCGAAGCCGAAGCGTTTGCTTTTTAAAAATCCGTTTACGAGGTCGCGTATTTCGATGCCCCTGTAATAAAGTTTGCCGTCGGCCGGGTGTTCGACGCCGCCGACCGTCTCCTTTGCCGTCACTTCGCAGATGTTGGTCAGGCCGGCGCGCACACCGTTTCCGTTTAGGTCGCGCAGGCCCCTGTACACGTTGTATTCGGTATATAGTTCGGCGGGGATGCCAATCGCAGTGCAAAGTTTTGTCAGTTCCAAAATGTCCGGAGTAACTTCCGAAAAAGGGTTAATATTTTTTGCCATTTAATACGCTCCAATCTATTGCAATCGTTTTGCGTAATATACTATCATAAACGCGGGATTTTTACATTGGTTCCGCCAAGCGCGTCATAAGCGGAGCGAAATGATGTATAAAAAAAATTTTACACAAGCGCAAAATTTTTGCGCAAGCGCAAAAATTTTACACAAGCACAAAAAATTTACACAAGCGTAAAATTTTTACACAAGCGCAAAAAATTTTACACAAGCGTAAAATTTTTACACAAGCGCAAAAAATTTTACACAAGCGCGGTAAAAAAAAATGAAAACACGTCTCGGACAAGTTTTGGAAAAATATTTGAACGGGCGCGAGGTTGCCGTTTGGGGCGGCATGACTCGCCCATTGTCGCGCATTTTAACCGGGCGCAGGCACTGCGCGGCTTGCGTGGTTGACAGGCAAAAGCATTATGTGGTCGCCGTTAGTCCCGGCGATTACGAAGATTTTCGCGCGGACGCGCAAAGCGAACCGTTTGAGTACGTCGCGGACTGCATAATCTTTGACGACCCCGGCGGCGAGCTGCCGTTCGAATGGGAATGTTTCGGTGCAAAAATTGGCAGACAAACATATTTTGGCGAAGGCATAGCCGGCGGCTGCGAGAACGGCTACATAAAAAGCATAGGGCATTTCACGTCGATAAACGGCTCGGCGGATATAGGGGTCAACCATCAGTTGGACATGGTTTTTACGAGCGACGACATCGTTTATTTTTTCAACGAAAAAAACAAAGCGGAGTTTAATAAAAGGCTCGGCGAAAACCCGGCGCGCCCGTACATGCGCGGCAAGGAAAAAATCACGATAGGCAGCGACGTTTACATCGGGGCGAATGCGTTTATCAACGCGTCTAAGGTGACGCGCATAGGCGACGGCGCGGTAATAGGCTCTGGCGCGGTCGTTATCTGCGACATTCCGCCCTATGCGGTGGCCGCAGGCGTGCCCGCGAAAATTATCCGCTACCGGTTCCCGCCGGAGGCGGTCGAAATTTTTTTGCGCGTCAAATGGTGGGAATGGGCGCCGGACGAAATAAACATGCACGCTGACGCGCTCATGTCGCCCGAAATATTTATAAAAAGGTTCGGGTAAAAACAGATAATTTTTTGCACAGCCAAAAAAAATCGACAGTCAAACGCCGCAGCAAATGCGCGCGTTTTTTTTATGCAGAGGCGGCGAATTATTTTTTTATACTTTTTTTAAGTTGAACACGCTGGTCATGACGCGCAGGACGTCGGACTGTCCGGCAAGTTCTTCCGCGGCAGAAGCCGATTCTTCTGCGGAGGCGGAGTTTGTTTGGACAATGTCTGTAATGCTGTTGATGCCTGTAAGAACCAAGTCGATCGCTTCTTCCTGTTTTTCTGAAGCGACGTAAATGTCCGTTATAAGCAGCGCTACCTTTATTGCCTGGTCGACAATGCTCCGCAGTTTTTCGTCTGTTTGCGTTGCGATGTCCGTGCCTTCGTTTACCCGGTTGATGGCCTCGTCTATAAGCGACGCGGTCTCTTTTGCGGAGGTCGCCGTTTTTAACGCGAGGTTTCTGACCTCTTCGGCTACAACCGTAAAGCCCCTGCCGTGCTGGCCTGCGCGGGCCGCTTCCACCGAGGCGTTAAGTGCAAGCAGATTGGTTTGGAAAGAAATGTCGTCTATATCTTTTATTATTTTGGATATGCGGTTCGACGATTCTTTTATGCCGTTCATGGAATCGAGCATCTTGTTCATGTCTTCGTTAATTTTAACGGCGTTGTCTTTTAATTTTTCGGAAAGCACGTCTGCGTCTTTTGCGCTTTCGGCGTTGCGCTTGGTGTTTTCGTTTATGGTTTGGATTGTGCTGTTCAACTCCTGTATGGAAGCCGCCTGCTGCGAAGCGCCGGTTGCGAGGTTCATGCTGTTTTCAGAAATCATTTTGGAGCCGCCCGCAACCTGCTCGGAAGCCGACGAGATGTTTGAAATCACTTTGTTGAACTTGTTTATAATGTTAAGCAGCGCGTTTTTAATTTCAACGTACTGCCCGATATACTCGCGCCTAATGTCTTGGTCGAAATCGTCGCCGGCAAGCGCGGACAAAACCGACGAAATTTCGTCAATGTAAGAAGCGACATTTGTTACGGTATCGTTGATAAGCTCTTTTATTTTTAGGAAATCGCCTTTGTAGTCGCCGTGCATCATTAAATCGAAATTGCCGCCGGCTACCTGCGCCATTACTTCGTTTACCTCGTTTATAGGCGTAACAATGGCTTCAAGCAGGTTGTTTAAGTTTATGATTATGCTTTGCCAGCCGCCCTTATACTTTCCGGCGTCACCGCGCTCGCTGAGCCTGCCGGCCGCGGCCGCATCAACAAGGTGGAGCATGTCGGCGTGGATGCTGTTCAAGGACGACGTTAGGCTGCCGAAGGTTTCGTTTAGCACCGCTTTTTTTCCAGGGAGCTGCTTGGTTGTTACGTTGAAGTTTCCGTTGCCTATTTCTGTAAGCCCTTTTAAAACTTCAAGCACGTCTTCAATAAAAGCGTCTACAAGAGAATTTATGTTTTCCGACATCTCTTTATATGAACCTTTGTATTTGCTTGTGTCTATGCGGTAATCGATGTCGCCCATGACGTTTATGGTGTTCGATATGCCGGACAGGTCGTCCAATATGGTTTTTATGGTTTCGACAAGCGTATACACGTCAAGGGTTAAAACGCCTATTTCGTCGGAAGTGACGCCCGATGTGACCGTGTTTACGTTGATGTTGCCGTTTGTCACGTCGGAAACCAAATTGGCCAGACGCTTAAGCGGCTTGCTTACCGATTTCGAATTAAAAGCGAACACAAGGGCAATGCACAGGCCGCCGAGTAAAATGCCGGAAGCCGTAACCATAAACATCATGTTACTTTGGCTGGTAAGCACGCTGTCGATACAGACGCCGGAAAAAAGCATGCCGATTACTTCGCCGCCCGAAACAAGGGGAGAATAATACGCCGCGTATTCCCGGCCGAACAGGTTGATTTGCACGGGAAGCTCCTGCCGCTGTTGCAGCACCTTGTTTATTACATCCGCCGAGGCCTTGGTGCCGATTACCCTGTTGCCGCTTTCGTTGATGATTGTGGTCATCAGGCGCGTGTCGCCGGCAAAAATTGTGGTTTCGCTGCCCGTGTAGTCTTTTATTTGGTCGACGTATGTCGGGTTGTTCAAGCTGTGCCCGCATAAAACCGCGCCTATAATATTACCGTTAAAATCGCGCAGCGCCGCGCCTGCGCGCGTTACGATACCCAAATCGGAATCTGTCAAAAGAGCGCTTGACGCGGTTCCGGAGTTAAGGGCGCGGGTGACCAAATCCAAACCCGCAGAGCCGCTGTCGCTGCCCAACTGCACGGCGATTGCGCCGTTTTTGTCGAAGATGGTAATAAAATCCATTTCATCGCTGTAAAAACTTAAGGTGTCCCTAAGCATAGCCGTGTCATTTTTGAGCAGCGCGTCTATTACATTATGGGAATACCCTATGATTTTTGCGTTTGTAAGCGCCGTCGCTTCCAAGTCGTCTATTTGCTTTTTAAATGAATTGTTGGCCGACGCCGCTTCCCTCGCGGTAATTTCAATTATCAGTTCTGAGCTCTGTACCGAAACGATAGTGATGACAATTGTCAGCATAATCGCAACCATCAATGCAACTATCAAGGAAACTTTCAACCCGAGGCTCTTTATTTTCATTGGCAGCAACCCTTCGCAATTTATTTTTTTTGAAGCGGCCTGCTTGAGTCCGCCTTTGTACCCTGCCGACAATATAGATATATCGTAAAAGTATGTCAATAAAAAAACAATTTCGGATAATAAAAAAGAACGCTGTCAAATTTTACAGCGTTCCTTTTTTTTTAGCGCATAAAAATACCGAAGGTGTTACTTCTCTTTTAAATAATTTTTTGCCGAGAGTTCTTTCGCGAGGCTGCGCGCTTCGTGCGGCGGCATGCCAAACCGCCGCAGTCCTCCCTTGAATTTTATTTTAAAAACCGATGTTTTGACGCAGGCCCAAACAACGAACAGCGGAAAAACCGCGAAGCAAAGAATAAAGTAAGACGTAAGCTTTATAAAAAGGTAAACCGTTTTCATTTATTCGTTAGAATTTTCGCCGCCGGTTTCTTTGGCGGGCATGTTTGGCGAAAGGTTGGCTGTGTTCTTTACCATGTCCCTCATGGACAGCATGTAGTCCCTTGCCATCGAAACTGCGTCTTCGTTGGGGATGCCGCTTTCGACCAGGGCTTTATAAAAATTGCCCACTGCGAAGCCCATGTTCTCGCCGGCTTCACCGGAGTAAAGCGTGCCGAGCAGGCCCGAAATTAGCTTTGGCACCTTGTCGCTTACTTCGTCCAGCAGTTCACCGATTTCCTTTACCGGAATGTCACCCATTTTAAATCCTCCTTTTGTTTTTCGCGGAGCATGCGGATAAAAATCCGGCACATGTCCGCGGCGTTTTTTATTTTTATACTGCCAGGCCCGCGAGCCTGTAGGCCGACCTCGCCATGCCGAACACGTAGCCGAGCACCTCAAACGCCGTGTTCGGCGAACCCGAGCGGCAGATTCGTTCAAGCTCCGCACATTCGTAAACGGTTTGCTTTTCGTTTTCGCGTGGGAGCTTGCTTAACATCGCATGCGGGTCGGGAGCGGCGGCTGCCGCTTTTTCGAACTCGCGTGAAACCGAAAGCCACAGAGCAAAGTCGCTCCTGCACGACGCGCATACTGCCATATGCCGTGCAATTGCGGCGTTTTGTTTCGGCGTTGTGGTTTTGTTTATGTATTCGGGCAGTATTTCGCTTATACGGTCGCAGTCCGTTATTTTTGACGGCCGCATCGCCGCCGCCGCAAGGGTTTCCGTTTCTTCAATGCGTTTGGGTTTTTTTGTGCCGCCCATTACTTCCCGCTCCCTTCAAGCATTTTTTTCAGTTTCATTTTTATAGCCGCCATGCGGCTTTTTATTGTGCCCGCCGGTATGCCAATCGCCTCGGATATTTCGTTGTAGCTGAGCCTTGCTGTAAATATCAGGTACACAAGCTCGTTGTCATCGCCGTTCAAATGCGCGAGGGCGCTTTTAACGTCCATTCTGTTTTCGCTTTCGTTTATTATGTCTTTGGCGTATGCCCATTCGTTTTCCGATAGCGGGACTGTTTCGCTGCGGCCGGTTTTTCTGTAAAAGTCCGCGACCCTTCGTTTCGCCAAACTTACTACCCATGTTCTAAACGACGAGCGTCCGTCGAAATTTGCAACGCTCTTCCATGCGGACAGCATTGTATCTTGCAAAATATCGTCTGCGTCCGCGCTGATGCCTACACGTTTTGCGATGTAACCCGCAAGAATTTTCGCGTGAGGCGTAACGAGCCGCGCAAACGCATCTCTGTCGCCCTCCGCCGCGAGCGAAGCGAGCCTCGCCTCGTCCGCAGCTTCCAAAATAAATTCCAACCCGCATCACCCCGCAGTGTCTTCTGGATAATTAGTCGCAAAAAAAATGCGTTCGGTTCGGTTAAAAATTCATTGTGTTTTTAAAGGCCGGCAGCCATGGAGAATGTCTTTAAAAAATTATGTTGTAAAGGGTAGATTTCCAATCCACTATTATTACAACATGGCAGTCTATTCATCCGTAATTAGAAAGAAATCGAC
>WRDG01000002.1 GCA_009783525.1 Defluviitaleaceae bacterium
ACAGACGAAGCGGTGTAAACAGAGGTTCCCTTATATGCTTAATAATATTAGCAGCAAGTATACGATTCCATTTCAAATACCACGAATACACGGTCACTTTCTTAAAAGCGGATATTTTTAACAAAAAAAACGAGGCAGGGCAAGGCCTCGTTTTATTTTTTTCGGTCAACAAAAAATTATTTTTATGAATTTGTTTAATTGCAAGCGCCGCATTTTTGGCTCGAACCGAAACCATAATACTTGCAGTGCGTGGCTTCTTCTATCTTGGTACAGTTAGGATTTTGACACGCACCGCTTGTGATATTAATTTTCGCTCACCATAGAAGTTTCGTCCATGCTAATATTTGTGCCGCTTCAATTTTTTGAATGTAAAATATTGTATCAAAAAAATTTTATGCTTTTGTCATCGGCTCACAAAAATTTTCTTATCACTCATCATAAATAGATTTCTTCTTCCTTATCACAAGCGACCATAATTTTTTTTTCGAAAAACCCGTTTTAATTATTTCGTCGAATATTTTTATTGCGTCGCCGGTTTGGCCGGCCTCGTTGCAAATTATCATTTCACGGTACAGTTTGTCCTGCGCCCGGAGTTTTTCCGTTTCGGCACGGGCGGCTTCCTTTTGCCTATCAAGCAAGTTTTTATGCATCGTCTCCCAATATTTCGAATCAATAAAGTTTTTTACGCCTTCACCTTCAGTTTCAATTTCCATATTTTCGCGGCAGCCAAAAAAAGCTGTGTCGGAAATATCCTGTAAATTTTTCGGGATAAAAATTTTTTTTAAGCTTTTGCAATCATTAAAACAATATTCACCGATATGACGAAGCGTTTCGGGGATAAAAATTTTTTCTATGGACACGCAGCCCGAAAAAGCTTTGCCGCTGAAAGCGACGACGGTTTCCGGTATATAGACTTGCGTAAGCGCAGCACAATTTTTAAAACATTTGGGAGGGATTTCTTTTACCGCGCAGTTTATATGCACTTTTTGAAGATGAATGCAGTCCTCGAAAACACCTTTTCCGATATAAATCAAATCTTTCAGGAAATCTTTAAAACCCTTCGGCAGCCGAATATTTTCTATCATGCTTCCGGTGAAGCAAAAAGGAAAAATTCTTTCCAACGATTCGGGCAGCGTGATCTTTTTTATTTTGGAATAAGCAAAGAACATCGAACCCATATCGACGTGGAACAATTCTTTTACGCCTTCCGGAATAATCAATTCGTCGAGTACCCGCGAATTGCGTACGGCGACGGAGGGAGCGCTTTGCGCGTAATGCGACTCCTCTTCGCCAAGCCATTCAAGCAAGGCGTATCCCATGTCACCTTCGTTGATACGCTCCATGCCTTCTTGATAAAAAAACCTGATAGTATTACCGTTAATTTCGTACAACGGCTGCAACCCCTTCCACCGGATAAAAAGAACCCCTTCGTTTGAGAAGGGGCCCGTGCTTGCGCGATGACCTGTAGGGGAATCGAACCCCTGTTTCAGCCGTGAGAGGGCCGTGTCTTGACCGCTTGACCAACAGGCCGTAACGCCGCGCCGATTATATACGCGGCATTTGCTTATGGCAACATTTTTTGTTTTAATCCGCGACGTTTATAAAGATGAACTCGTCTTCTTTAATGAAGCCGAGCAATTCGCGGGCGAGCTGCTCGATGTACGCGTCGCTGTCGTAATATGCGATCTGCTCCTCAAGCTCGACGGTGCGCATCCGCTCGGCGAAGAGTTCTTCCTCAAGCCGGACGAGCTCGCGGCGGTAAACGTTGTAGCGCGACATCTGCATGGCGGTCGCCGCAGAAAAGAAGACGGCCATAAAAACCCAAAGCAATAAAAAAAGAATCGCGCCGATTCTTTTTTTATTTATTTTTTTTGCGCGTTTGGGCTCGTATTTTTTTCCGGACATAATTGCACCGCCTACAGCATTTTATACATCAAGCCGGCTTCTTCTTTCCGCACGACTTCTTTTACGGCAAGCACCTCAAATTTGGTGAGATGCTCGCCGAAACGGATTTCGACCACGTCGCCGGTTTTTATTTCCGCCGACGCTTTGGCAGGCTTGCCGTTGATTGTTACGCGGCCCGCGTCGCATGCGTCGTTAGCCACGGTTCGCCGTTTGATTACGCGGCTCACCTTTAAAAATTTGTCGATCCTCATAAAGTGCCTTTCGCGCCTTTCGTTTTTTGTTTGGTATTCGTCCGCGTTTTATCTCGTTTCGATCAAAGGCATGGGTGAATAAAACGCGCGCATCTCCAGCTCGACGGAACCGGTTTCCGCCAGGTCGCTTAGCCTGTGTGATTTTATCATGGATTCGGACGCGGAATAAAGAGTGTCTCCGATGTAAAGCAAACGTTTTATGTATTTGCTGTAGTCGCCGCCGTAAAGCCCGGCCTTTAGCATGTCCTCGCTGTCGAGGTGAGTTACTTCGCCGCGCTTGACAAAACCCTTTTCCATGTCGATGCCGTAGACGAGCGCGCCCGCGAATGTGAAACGGCCGGACGCGAACGGGCTTTCGTCAGCGGACGCCGCGGGTTTTTCGTACACTACGGCCGGGAACGCGAGCAGATCCTTTTCTTTGCTGAAGAGCAGCGCCCTGTGGTTATAGAGCAGCTCCGACGACGTTCCCCTGCCGCCGATGCTTTCCGTAAACAGCTCGATCGGGTTGGTCAGGTCGGTCACGTCGAACATAGAAAGCTTCATCCCCTGGTCGAACGCCATCCCGTAATGCTCCTCCGTGTCTTTGCCGAAGCCAATGAGATGAAACTCGTCGTAAGGGTGCAGGTAACTGCTGTAGCCCGGAATTTTTAACGCGCCGAGCAGCTTAGGGTCGTACGGATCGGAAAGGTCGAAGGCGAACAGCGGGTCCACCAGCCTGAACGTTACCATGTAACCCCTGCCGCCCATAAACCGCACCGAATAGATGCGCTCGTCGGGCGCGATGTTTTCGATTTTGCCCGTGACGTTCATGTCACTGTCGAACACATACAGGTTGTTGGTCATTATATATGTGTGCGGGTCGAAGCCCGTCGTGGCTATGCGGAAATATCCGCCGTGCTCGTCCATCGAAAACTGGTTAAGCACCGTGCCCGGCACTTCGCACGTTGCAATAAAACCGACCCCGCCGGCACCGAGCGCGTCAGCGTTAAGCGCAAATTTGAATACGGTCGTTTTCACCGTGTCTCCGTCGTAACCGGACGCGGAGACATAAATATTTTCGTTGGAAACGTACACGTTTTCGCCCGCGCCGTAAAAAGTGCGGACATCCGCCGGCTCGTTTGGATCGTGTATGTCAAACGAGGTTACCGTTAAAAAATTTTTCGAATTGTACGGCGGAAAATAATATATGCGGTCGAAGCCGATGTTTTCATATATATCTTCTTCGGTAAAAAAATATCTCAGATCCCTGAAAAGCGGCGTTTCAATTCCGCCGTCCGTCCAAAGGTTCCAAACCGACTGGTTCGATATAAGGTAAAGCGTGCCGCCGATCCTGCGCGAGGCGAACAAAAAACCCTCGGCTTCAACGGTGCGTATATGCTTAATGTCATTTTTATCAGAAACGTCGTATACCTGCGCCCGCGAAAGCGTGCGGACACTTTTGCCGAAGCTCGCGTACGAGTTTCCCGTTACGACAGCGATGCCGCCGTCTATATAAATTTCCGTCGGAAAAAAATCTGTCCCGTCGAATTTAATCGTATAAAGCAGCTCCATCGATTCGGGCGGATATGCGCGAACGACAGCCACGCCCGCGTTGTTCAAATAATAAATGAACTCGCCGTCGGTTTTTATAACGTCGCCTTCGTCCACGCCCGCAACCTGGACGTTGGTATGCGAAAAATCATCGCTTGCTTCGGCAGAAGCGGCCTCGGCAGAAGGGGCTTCGCCGGCCGGCGCGGCAACCGCGTCGCTCTCAAACCTTTCCATTGTGAAATTAATATCCGCATTGGGCGTATTTTGCGTCAGCGGCACTTCGCTGCTGTAATACGATTTCGGCGCGCTTATGTTCGCGTAAGCGTTAAAATTTTCCGCGCTGCCGAACGCCAGAGGCTTAAC
This sequence comes from Defluviitaleaceae bacterium, assembly GCA_009783525.1. Classification (GTDB taxonomy): domain Bacteria; phylum Bacillota; class Clostridia; order Lachnospirales; family WQUN01; genus WRDG01. The sequence goes on from WRDG01000002.1 coordinate 4,050, forward strand.
CTCCCACGAAAAAGTGATCACATTGTTTTTCGCCGAAGCGTTTATCCCGTAGGCGCGCGCTATGCCCGTCATCGGGACGTACATGCGGTCGTGGCGGATTATCACCGGGCCGCCCAAATAAATTTGCCGATCCGCATCTGTTTGCGCGTAAGACTTAGCTGCGGTAAACCTCGCGGTGCTTCCGAACGCGAACATCGAAGCCGTGCGCGCCGCAGCGTCCCAAGTGAGCTTCCCGCCGAACGCGCGCGCCGCGTATGCGAGCGGAATGTATATGACGCCGCGCTCGGTAAACGGAACGACGCGCATGTCGGTTTCGTAAATTACCAAACTGCCGTTTCTTTCGCCGCGCGTGCCTCCTACGTTCATTGTCACGGTAAAAAACGAACCCGCCGCGTTAACTTCCGGCAGCGACTTTACATAAGGCAAAACGACCGCGGCCGAAGCCAAAAGCGCCGCCAAAAAAAACGATAAGAATTTTTTCATACTTTTCTCCTACTTTTCTTTTTCACATTTAACGCAAATGTCACCGAAATGTTCCATTTCGATATGCGGTATGCCCGCTTCGTAAAAAATTTCGCCTACTGCTTTAAACGAAAGCTTTTCGTAAAAACCTTTTGCCGAAACCTGCGAGTGCAGCACCTGGCGTTCGCCGCCCATGCCGCAGGCGGCGCGGATCAGCACCCGCATGACAAGGACGCCGAGCCCCCTGCCCCTGTGCTCGCGCAGCACGGCGACGCGCCCTATGTGGAAGTCTTTGTCTGTAATCATGATCCTGCCCGTGCCCGCGGGCGCACCGCCGTCATAGACGACGAGGTGAACGCACGAGCCGTCGGTTCCGTCGTATTCGTCGCTTTCGCTTATTTGCTGCTCTTCTACAAAAACCTTTCTGCGGATGTAATGCGCGTCCGCCAAATTTTCGTCTCCCATAAACCATTCCATTGTGATCATGTAAAAACGCGCCTTTCTTAATTGTGTATACGTTCGTATAATATATGTTAATATCGTAAAAAAATATCCGGAGGTTTTATTTGTGAAGACCCGCGCAAAAAAATTTTTAAGCGTAATTTTTTCTGCTGCCCTAATTTTTTTGGCGCCCGGATATTTCCGCGCCGCCGAAACGCCGCCGTGGTCAAACGCCAGCCCGTACATGATTTCTATTTTGTTTGACGCGCAAGCCGCGGGGCTGCTGCCGGGCTTCGCTTCAAACGCCGACCTGACTCAGCCGATAACGCGAGCGGAGCTTGCGTCGCTTATGGTTTTGCTTTGCGAACAGTATTCCGGCGCGGCAACCTCGCCGTTAAACCAAAACCCGTTTACCGACGCGGACAGCCCGGACATTCTGCTTGCGTACTGCGCCGGCCTCTTCAACGTTCCCGGGAGCCTGTTCATGCCGGACGAATTTATCACGCGCGAAGACATGGCCGCGGTTTTTTATCGGGCTGTCAAGCTGAACGTTCCGCTTGCGGAATTTATCCCGGCGGCAAGCCCGGCGATACCCGACGCTTCGTTTATAAACGAAGCCGCGCTGCCCGCCGTAAAATTTTTGTACGAAAATATGATCGTAATCGGAGGCGACGGCGGCGAGTTCATGCCGCGCCCAATTACCGATATACCTGTCAAGCCGGGTTACGGCCTCGCAACCCGCGAGCAGTGCGTCGTTATCGCCGCAAAAATTTTTAACTTGATGCTTTCGCATACCGGCCAAATATTTTCGGCCGAAAGCAAAGCGGCCGACATAATGCGCTACGCCTTCGACGAACCCGTAAACGGAGCCGCTGCGGACCGCGACGAGCTTATCGCGCTTTTGCGCCAATACGCCAACAGAGTGCGGTGGGCGGACAACATGGCGGCGCTTACCTTCACCGGAGACTTCCGCAAAACAGGCGGCGGCCGCTGGCGGCAGGGCTACGACTCCGCGCTTTTATACAACGCCTACAGCGCGGCCGGAGGCAACCAGTACAAGTACGACATGGAGCTGACACTCTGGGGCGTAAACGCCGGCTATATGCGACACGCGTACACCGTTTTCGACGGCGGCGCAAAAACTTTGACCGCTTTCGAATGGGACAACAGGAGCGAAACCGGAACCGAGTACCGCGCAAACGTGCAGTCGTTCAGTTTCTTTTCGGTGGCGGGGCTCATCTCGTATTTGCCGAGCCGCGTCACATGGGAGTACAAGCTTTACGACGATGTTTTTATCGACGGCGAACGCTGCGTGCTTTTTTCTGCGACGCGCACCGAAAATTTAATTGAAGAAGACGGCGTGCAAAGGGGCGCGCCGCCGGAGCATTTAATAGAAGTAACCGATTATTTTTATGTTTCAACCGTGACCGGCCTTTGCGTTTTGCAAAGCAACTATGCTTCTAACGGCGACATAATTTATCAGGCTGTGCAGGTTTCGTTTTTCAATTCGCCGTCGTTTACGGACGCCGCCGCCATTTCACCGCCCGACATAGAATTTATTCTGTATTGATCCCGAATACCTGCAGTACCGCTTCTAAAATCCGTTCGGACGCATAGCCGTCTCCGAACGGATTTTTTGCGTTCGCCATATCTTCATACTGTTTTTTGTTTGTAAGCAAACCTGCTACTGCGTTAAATATCGTTTGCGTTTGTGTTCCGGCAAGTAGCAGCGTGCCCGCGGCGAGCCCTTCGGGACGCTCGGTCACTTCACGCATAACCACGACGGGTTTGCCGAGAGCCGCAGCTTCTTCCTGTATCCCGCCGGAATCTGTCAGCACAAGATACGACCGGGCCATAAGGTTGATCAAATCGAAAATGTCGACCGGTTCGGTCAGGATGATGCGCGCTTTGTCCGCAAGCTTTGCAAAAACGGTTTCGCGCACTTTCGGATTTAAATGCACGGGATAAACCACCGTAACGTCTTTAAAGTTTTCTGTAACGCTTAATACGGCGTCGCAGATATTTTCCATCGGGCGGCCCAAATTTTCTCGCCGGTGCGCAGTCATCGTTATAAGACGCGAACCCTCGCAAATTTTATTTAAAGCCTCGCATTTAAAAACATGGTTTGCTCTAACCGCGTACTTGACGGCGTCGATCGCCGTGTTTCCCGTTACGAAAACCGATTGCGGCGGCACGTTTTCTTTCAAAAGATTTTCTTTTGCGTGAAATGTTGGAGCGAAGTGCAGGTCGGACAGCACGGTGGTCAGCTTACGGTTAATTTCTTCCGGATACGGGCTGAATTTTTCGAAGGTTCGCAACCCGGCTTCGACATGCCCGCATTTTATTCCGGCGTAAAACGCCGCAAGCGAAGCCGCGAATGTGGTGGCGGTATCGCCGTGCGCAAGCAGCAGGTCGGGCTTGGAACGCGCGATCACTTCTTCCAAGCCTTTTAATGCGCGCATATGGATGTCGCTTAAGCTCTGCCCCGCAGTCATAAGGTTCAAGTCGTACTGCGGCGCGATGCCGAACGCATCCAGCACGGCGTCCAGTTGCTCGCGGTGCTGCGCGGTGACGCACACTTCCGTTTCCGTGTGCCTGCAAGCTTTAAGCGCGAGAACGAGCGGAGCCATCTTCGTGGCTTCGGGCCGCGTGCCGAACACGCATAAAATTTTTATTTTTTTTTCAACTCCGTTTTTTTTATCATCCATAAAATTTTTTTGACAAACTCCCGCGTCATTTTTTTTTGCTACGTTTGTCAAACGCCGCCTCCCCAAATATTTTACAAAGTTTATAACACAATATAATATAGCGGCGGAACATCAATTCAAATTTCGGGAGGCTCTCCAATGAAAGAAATCCGCATCGGCATTATCGGCACGGGCGTGATCGCGCACGGCCATGTGTCAAGGTACCAATCGATTCCGGGCGTGAAGGTTGTCGCCGCATGCGACATAATGCCGGACAAGCTCGAAAAATTTTGCGACAAGTATAAAATCGAAAACCGCTACGCGGATTTCCGCGAGCTTCTCAAACGCGACGACCTCGACGCCGTGAGCGTCTGCGTGCACAACAACCTGCACACGCCTCTTTCTGTCGCGGTGCTGCGCTCGGGCAAGGCGTGCTACTGTGAAAAACCGCTCGCGGGCACATACACGGACGCATTTAACATCGTCAACACGGCGAAGGAGACGGGGCGCATGCTGCATGTGCAGCTCGCGTTCTTGTATCAAGGGACGACGCACGCCGCAAAAAAACTTATCGCGGACGGCAGGCTCGGCAAAATTTACCACGCGAGAAGCTACGGCTACCGCAGGCGCGGCAGGCCGTTCGTGGACGGCTACGCGGAAAAAGAATTTAACAGCAAGTACTGGGCAGCGGGCGGCGCTATGTACGACATGGGTGTCTACCATATATCGGTGCTTTTATATTTGATGGGGCTGCCGAAAGTTGAGCGCGTCGTCGGGCAGGTGTATCAGGAGATGGACATGCACGAGGCGCGCCGCAAAGAGAGCGGCTTCGACGTGGACGAGCTCGGCGTGGGATTTGTCAGCTTCGAAAAGGGATTGACCATGGACATTTTAGAATCGTGGGCGATACACGCCGCGAGCTTCCCGCCGTCGATGATCTGCGGCGCGGAGGGCGGCCTGTCGCTCGTGGGCGATTCCGCGCTCACGTTCTTCACCGAGGCGTCGGGCTATCCCATGACCTGCAACGTGGACGTTGGCCTCGAAATGTACCGCACGCGCCAAGCGGATCCGTCGCTCGCGCTTTACGACGAATCGCAGTCGCACTTCGTGGGCGCGCTGCGCGGCGACTGTCCGCTGCTGCCCACGCCGGAGATCGCGCTGCAAACCATGCTTGTTTCGGAAGGCGTCTATATGTCCGGGCAGCTGGGCCGCGAAGTGACCGCGCAGGAAATTACCGCAAAGTCAGTTTCGCAGGCGATCCGCACGCAGGAGGTTCCGTTCGGCACGATCAAATACGATTTTTAAATGCGCGGCAACCTGCCGCCCGTTCCAATGAAAAAAAATTTTTTGAGAAAAATTAATCACGAAAGGAAAACCGCATGAACATTTACAACAATTTCGCCGTAATGAGCTATTCGTTCCACGGGCTGATAAGCGCGGGCGCGATGGACGTGTTCGGCTATTTGGAAACCGTGCGCTACCGCTACGGGTTGGGTACCGCAGATATTTGGAACGGCTTGCTTAAAAGTTTCGACGAAGATTATTTGAAGCTCGTCAAGCAGCATGTGGACGAGCGCGGGCTTACGGTGGTCAACCTCTGCTGCGACGGCTGCCACGTTTGGGCGGACGACGCCGAGGGACGCGCAGAGCTTGAAAAAAAAGCGTGGCAAAACCTTCGCGCCGCAGAAATTCTTGAAGCCAAGACTATCCGCATAGACGCGGGCGTGCAGGGCGAAGATTTTTCGGAAGAAAATTTTGAATATGTGGCAAAAAAATATGCCGAGTATTGCAAACGAGCCGCCGAGTTCGGCGCGGCGCTCGGCACCGAGAACCATTGGGGCGCGACGCGCTCGATCGAAAACGTGCGCCGTCTTTATTCCGCGGTCACGGAGCCGAACTTCAAGCTGCTGCTGCACCTGGGCAACTGGCGCGACGGCGGCGAAGATCAAAAGGATTTAAACGACCTTGAAATGATCATCAAAGCGATGCATATGCATTGCAACTACGAGCACTGCATCGACGCCGACCGCGTGCTTCCTCCGCTGTTTGCAAAGGGCTACGGCGGCTGCTGGACGGTCGAAAGCCACAAGGGTTTTAACGAATACAACAACGTCGCCTTTCAGCTCGCCCAAATGCGCCGCGTGATAGCGCCGCTCTACTACAACATGAAGGACAAGATCGTGACCATACCCGAAGGGGTAAAGGTATAAAAAAGGTGATTCCATGAACGAAGAACGCTTCACAGGCTTATCAGATTTATACGACAAGTACAGGCCTGTTTACCCGTCCGCGCTTATCGAGTACTTGTACAAAAACTGCGGATTTAAAAACGGAAGCGTTATTGCGGACGTCGGAAGCGGCACCGGGATATTTACAAGGCGTCTGCTCGAAAAAGGCAGCCTCGTGTACGGCGTCGAACCGAACGCAGACATGCGTAATGCCGCAGAAGCAAATTTAAAAGAATTTGACAATTTCGCTTCGGTTGCCGCGCCGGCGGAAAAAACCGGCCTACCAAACGGAAGCGTTGATTTTGTAACGGCGGCGCAGGCGGCGCACTGGTTCGACGCGGAGCTGTTCAGGGCGGAATGTAAAAGGATTTTAAGGCCCGGTTGCAAGATGGAAGCTTCGCTTCCGTGCAAGCTCGCGCTTGTATGGTACGAAAGAGACCAAGAATGTGAAATAATTAAAAGAGACTATGCAATCCGCGAAAAATACTGCGCCCCGGACAAAAAAGGCCTTGGCGAAAACGGCGGCCCGAACACAGACAAGTCTAAATTTTTTTCGGACGGCATATATAAAGAAAAAATATTTACCGTTCACGAACGCTACAGCCGCGAAAGTTACATAGGCAGGAACCTGTCCGCATCATACGCGCCGAAAAAAGAACGCGACCCGGAAAAGCACCGCGCCTGTGTTCGCGAGCTGGGCGAACTTTTCGACGAGTTCGCCGACAACGGATACATAATTTATCTATACAAAATGCGCCTGTTTTTCGGCAGCGTATAAAAATGCAAAACAAAACGGCGCGTGATTTTTATTCACGCGCCGTTAAATGTCAAAAGATCCGCCCGTTCAAACGACTCTTAAAAGCACATACATTTCCGGATATTCGGTCAGCACCGCCGCATCCGAGATGTAATCCGGCTTCAGGCCCCACTCGGGGCCGTTTTCTTTACCGACGCGCATCATGTCGTGCGGGTACGCCTCGATGCCCGCGGGCATGGCTATTGTTTCAAAACCGTTTTTTTCCGCGAAATTTTTTGCGGTTTCGAAACCGTTGCGGATTCCGTCTCCGCAGACAAGCTCGGAAAAATCTTTTGCGTTAAAAGACACTTTTATATATTTCCCGGCGGGAATCACGGACGTAACGAAACCGTTTACCGGTTCGCCCGGCAAAAAAACCGCGCTTCCCACTATATAATCGTATCCTCCGTCCGGCTTGCCGTACCAAAACCCGTAGTTGACTGCGGGTTTTATTTTGTCCGAAATTTTTTTACGGCCCGCGCTTTCTAACATGCCCCACAGCTCGCCGATTTTTTCCGATTTTTTTTCGAACCCGGCATTTTCCAAACTCAAACCCGTCACATAAATTTCGCTTTTTATTTCAATAACTTCTGTTGTTAATTTTTTTGCAAACATTTTTCATCTCCTTTTTTTAATAATACAAAATTTTTTTGAGAAATCAATGTGTAATAAAATTTTGCGCAAAGGAAACTCTGCAAACTCCGCAAAAAACCGAATTAATCATTTGATGCCAAGCTATTGCCAACGTCGTGCAACTGCATTACAATAAATTACATGTTGTGTTATTATTCACCTCAAATAATGTTTTAATTGCAATCACTGTTCACCGTTTTAAAAAAGCGGACAGCGATGCGAAGTTAAAAACTGCATAATCACACCGCAATTAATTATTCGGAAGGATGGTCTAATGAAAAAATTATTCGCGCTCTGCATGGTCACGCTGATTTTGCTTTCGGCAGTGAGCTGCACATCAGACAGCAAAAAAACTTCGGATCCCTCAACGGCAAATCCCACCGCCGCGCCGGATTCGTCCGCTCAGTTTCCGAACGGAAACGAGCCTTACGTCATCGAATACTATATGCTCGCCAATTCGGCGTCATACGAAGCGGACAACATAATGAACGAAATAAACAAAATCATCCTGCCCAAAATCGGTGCGACGGTTAACATCACAATGATCACTTGGGACGACTGGTTCGCAAAAGTAAACGGCGACATACGCGCCGGCGAAAAGGTGGATATCGTCTTTACCGCCGATTGGTATCAGTACATGGATTCTATCGCCAGCGGCTACTTCCTGCCTTTAAACGACCTGATGGATACATACGGCGCGCCCGCCAAGGCGCTGCTCGGCGAGACATTCATCAACGGCTGCCAGGTGGGCGGCATCCTCTACGGCGTGCCCACAAACAAAGAGCTGGCGGTAAACGGCGGTTTTATTTATAACAAAACCCTGCTTGACAAATACGGGTTAAAAGTTGACACCAATTGGAAATCTCTGCGCGATTGGGAACCCCTTTTAAAAGTTATCATGGAAAACGAACCCGATGTTGTACCGGTGCTGTCCGACGGTTATTGGGATCATATGAATATCGTTACGAACCTCCCGTGCGAGCTGGCGTTCGACGGCAATACGAACGCCGCCGTAATCGAGTGGAGGTACGATTACCCGTGGTACATGGAAGAGCTGCGGGTGATCCGCGATTTTGCAAATAAGGGTTACATCCCGGACGGCGCCGTATCGTCCAAAGATTTGGATTGGGTGGTCAACCATGTCGCGCAGGGCAATTTCTTTTTGCTTACCGACGCATTAAAACCGGGCAAAGGCAAGAGCACCGAATACATGGCCCTTCTTGTTGATCCGGACATAAAATATGACGAGTTCGAAACATACCCGCTTATGGTCAACACGCGCCACAGCGGCGGCTCCATGCTTGCCATACCGGTCACGTCACAAAACCCCGCCGTCGTCATGCAATTTATAAACGAAATGCACACCAACCCCGACATAACAAATCTGTTGGCGTGGGGCGTCGAAAACAGGCAATACACGGTAGTAAGCGAAAACCCCAAGCGCGTGAAACCGATGGAGAACGACAGCTGGATACCCGCGGTGCTGGTTTGGACATTGGGCAACCAGTTTAACGTGTACCTGTCGGACATCGAACCGGAAGACAAATACCCGCTGATGGCAGCCACTAAAGTCGGCGTGCCCGAACACATTGCCAACGGCTTTCGTTTCGACGTAAGCGGCTTCCAAGATGAAATAACCGCTATCAACAATATCCACGACGAGTACCGCATACCCATACGATTGGGCTTGATAGACCCGGACGAAGGCGTGGCGGCCATGCGCGCCGAAATCGAAGCAGCCGGTTTTAGCAGATTAAAAGCCGCCGTCGTTGCGGACTTCGAAAAATGGCTGACGGGATCGCGTTAACATAAAAAATACATTTCGCCGAAAAAACGGCACGCGGCAGCCTCCGCTTGCCGTTTCGCCGTATAAATGCCGCAGATAAAAAAGGGGCCGCTCCGTGCCTGAAATCCGTTTCAATTTAAAAAGCAAAATCTTGACACCGGTGATAATCATGATGATTTTGATGGTTATCATCGCATTGGTTTTTTCGTCCGTACGCTTTTCCGGCTTTGCTCAATCTCTTTTTTCGGACAGCGTCGACCTTGCGGCAAGGAGCATGATCAAGTATCTCGAAGACAGCGAGCTTAACACCCAGGCAACCGCCGTTTCGCTCGCGGCAAACCAGGAGATCAGGCAGGCCGTCGTAAGGCGCGACACAGAAAATATATTGCGCTTGCTCGATCCGGTGATAAAACCGAACGATGTGGATTTTATAACGGTGGCCGACCGGTTGGGCATTGTGTTGGCGCGCACTCACGCGCCCGACGAATTGGGCGATTCGATCCTCAATCAAAACAGCGTCTTCAATGCCTTAAACGGCAAAAAAGGCACATATTATATGTCCGACTTGGGTATCTGCGTATCCATCCAATCCAGTTCGCCCATTTACGACAGGTTCGGCGCTTTGATAGGATCTGTATCCGTCGGCGTTTGGCTGGACAGAGCCGAAACGGTCGATTTTTTAAAGGAACACTATAACGCCGAATTTACTATTTTTTATCAAGGCACAGTCGCGGCGACTACTATCTACCAATACGGACAGCGCGTCGTTGACGCGGCGCTTCCGGACAACATAGCAAACATCGTGACAGAAAACGGGCGTGAGTATTTCGACAGCCGCGCGAACATCCTCGGCGAGCCGTTCAGCATTTACTACTACCCGCTGCTTAACGCCTACGGCGAAGTTTTTGCAGTGATCACCGCAGGCAATTCAAATGTTTCGCTCATCAACGAAATCAACGCGATTATCGTCGGCGTAGCCGCTATTGGCGGCTCCATGCTGATAATCGCGATTTTTATTTTGTACCGGATCGTAGCGGGGATCACAAGGCCCGTTAAAAACCTCGGCGTCTTGGTTTCCGAGGTTTCGCGCGGAAACCTCGCGTCCCACGAAAGCGACGGCGCCGCCGCAAAAGACGAGGTAGGCGACTTGACTCTCGACGTACACAAATTGATCAATGTCATTGAATCCGTGCTGGGTGATATTTCGCAGCTCACACAGGAGTACACCGAAAACGGCGACTTCGATTACAGGATCGGCATAGATAAATACAGCGGCACTTACAGGGAGATCGCGGAAGGCGTCAACGCCCTGCTGAGCGTGACGGTGGACGACATCCTGCTGATCATAAACTCGCTCGAACAGATCATCGACGGCAACTTTAATTTGGAAAACAAACGACTGCCCGGCAAAAAAGTTATAGTCAACGACGCCGTCGAAAACCTGCGGATGAATATCACAAGCGTCAACACCGAAATCAACAAGCTGATCAAGGCTGCCATAGACGGAGAATTAAAAACGCGGGGAGTAATCGAATCGTTTAAAGGCGATTGGAGCATCTTGATAGGGCGGCTCAACCGTCTTATGGAAGTTTGGGAAACCTATTTGGACATATGCCCGGAGGCTCTGCTCATACTCGACAAGGATTTGCGGATCGTTTACGCAAACAAGCTGTATAACAAAAATTTCGGCGCGGCTTCCGTGGTGGACATGATTTTCGAAAACGACCGCGACGCGCACCCCACGCTGGACACTCTGCTCAGCTCGTTCTCCGGCGAGCACAACTTCCAACTCACGTTAACGACAGACACGCACCCAAAATATTATTCGATCGCATGCACGCCCATGATCGTAAAAAACGAAATCATAAGCGTATACGTGCTGGCGACCGACATCACCGCTTTGACGCTGGAAAAAGAAAAAGCGCTCGAGGCAAACCGCGCCAAGAGCGAATTTTTATCCCGCGTGAGCCACGAGCTGCGTACACCCATGAACGCGATCATCGGCATGTCAAACATCGGGGCAAAGGAAGCCGGCTTGGGCGCGAACCACAAGATCACCGACAGCTTCTCGCGCATCGCGTCCGCAGGCAGCCACCTGCTGTCCATCATAAACGACGTGCTCGACATGTCGCGGATGGAAGCCGGCAAGCTGGACATGCACCCCGCGCCCGTAAACATCGGCGAAACCGTCGCCGACTGCGTGCGGCTGCTTAACCAGTCCGCAGACGAAAAAATGATAGCCCTAACATCCGCCGTAGACGACCGCCTAAGCGTCCCGCTTATGGTCGACGCCTTCAGGCTGCGGCAGGTGTTCATCAATCTGCTCAGCAACTCCATAAAATTTACGAACCAAAACGGCGCGGTTTCGCTCGATGTCTTGCTGCTGGAAGACAACCCGGAGCAGTCGCGTGTTATGTTTGAAGTAAAAGACAACGGCATAGGCATGTCGCCCGAGTTTATGCGCAACATTTTCATCCCGTTCGAACAGGACAGCGTGTTCCTCGAGCGTAAATACGAAGGCACGGGACTCGGCCTGTCTATTTGCCACAAGATCATCACGCAGATGGGCGGCAGCATAAACGTAACCAGCGAGATCGGAAAGGGCAGCGTTTTTCGCATTGAGCTTTTGTTGGATAAAATAAATCCGGCGGCAGACGATCCCGGCGACGCACCGTTAGAAGAGGACTATACCTATCGAAGCATAAAGGGCGTCAATATTTTGCTGGTGGACGACATCGAAATAAACCGCATGATCGTGTCCAGCATTTTCGAAGACGAAGAGGTTAACATTTGCGAGGCCGAAAACGGCGCCGAGGCGGTAAGCATTTTTAACGGATCGTTGGAAGGCTATTTCGGTTTGATATTTATGGACATCCAGATGCCCGTTATGGACGGTTATCAAGCGACCGAGGCCATCAGAAAGCTGCCGCGCGGCGACGCGGGAACGGTGAAGATTATTGCGGTGACCGCCAACGCCCTTAGCAGCGACGCCGACAAGGCGATTAAGGTGGGCATGGACGGGCACATCGCAAAGCCGGTTGATTTTAATGAGGTCATCGCAGTTACGAAAAAGTTCTGCGGGGTATAAAAAACCACCTCAATACGGAAGGAACAACCGCATGTCAAACACTGCCGCCGAAATAATTGAAAATAAATATGAAAAAAAAATAATCAATGCAAAAATTATTGCAGACCACGGTTTTTCGCAAGTGTACCTCATCGAAACTCCTGCCGAAAAATTCGCGTTAAAGGTTGTTGGCGAAACAAACCCGGATTTTTACGAAAATGAACACGAGCTTGTTTATTTTCTTATGTCAAACGGGATCAGCGTTCCAAAAATTTTTCCGGCTGCGGACGGAAATTTTTTCGTCCGCGTAAACGGTTCCGCATATGTACTCTACGAGTACATCGAGGGCACAACCTTCGGTTTAAACTCCGCGCCGGATTGGTTCTTGACGGAACAGGCGCGGCTCACGGGAAAGATCCAAACCGCGTTAAAACATTACGGCGACACCTCGCATGACAAGAGCTTCGGGCAGGATTCATTTTCAAGCGAAGGGTTTGAACGCGCGAAAAAAAATATCGCGGCAAAAATAAACGGCGCGGAAGAAAAAAATGACAAATTATTAGCGGCAGCCCTGCGCGAGCGCTCAAGGCATATAGAAACGGTTTCCGGCTTTCGGTTCGACTGCGGCAGGCTCACATATGTGCCGTCGCACGGCGACCTGTATATAAACCATTTCCTCCTTGCACGACGCGGAGACTTGGTCGTAATCGACTGGGCGCGCCCCAAACATTGGCCCGCATGTTTCGAAATTTTTATGTCCTATGTGTACGCAGCCCCCGAATGTAAATCCGGCGAAATTGACGCAAAAAAATTCGCGCCCGTTTTGCGCGAATTTTTAAATTTTACCGAATTAAATTTATACGACCTTCAAACGATGCCTTTCTTTTTATATTTTTACTGTGTCTTTTGCAGCTTCACGCCGCCGTACGACAATTTGCCCGAGGACTATAAAAAAATAGCGGCTCTTACCGACAATCTCGCAAACTGGCTGCAGGTGAATGCGGAGACTTTATCCGGCGAGCTGGCCGGATTGTAAAAAAGGTCGCTTATGTGTCTTATAACAGAAGTTCCCATTAATCAAACAGGAGAAACAGCCGTGACAAAAACCGACAAATCGAAACTTTTTAAAATTCCGGACCATTTGATAATAAACGACGGAAGCGACATTGGCGGCGTCGCTACCGAAGAGACGCTGATGAGCCGCATCGAGCATATTTGCGCGAAAATAAATAATCCGGTAAATCTGATATGTTTTTACGATTATGAAAAGAAAAAAACGGCAAATTTAAAAAAGATGAAAACGGGAAACGAACCGAAAAATTTTTAACCGCTCATTGCGAGCGGTTTTTTTTACGCAAATTTTACATTAGCCCACGATTGAATTTTACACGGCGTGTATATATTTTTGCCAATCACGATACGAGCGGGGACGGAAATTCAAATTGCATAAATTTTTCAGGCTGCTGCTGCCCTTTGCGATGTTAATCGCGGCGGCCGGCTGCGCAGACAAATCGAAGCTCGGCATGTCAATTGAGCAGCCGTCAGACAATAAATCCGGTTTTACCATTGAGTGTTCCATTTCGCTGCTTCCGTTGGCGCGAAGCTTTGCGGAAAAACATTCCGCCGATGCGGTTGCGGTTGCGGTCGGCAAAGAAGCGGCAATCGCTTCCGTAGCGGAAGGCAGAAGCGACATCGCGCTGTACGGCGGCGATGCAAGCGTGAGCGAAGGGCTTACGGCGGTAATAATTGGCGCGGAGGTTGTCAGGCTGCTGACGGGATCAGACAGTGCGCGGGCCAATATCACTCTTGACGAAATTTACGCGCTGTTTGTGGACGAGGCAATTTTTGAATATTTAAACGATTGGGACGAAGACTGGAGCGACTGGGACGACACTTGGGAAGATTGGGAAGAAGACTGGGACGACTGGGACGATTGGGGCGAAGACACGCAAATTGATCCGGAAGAAAAACCGGACCGCTCCTTTGGATTTGTTCATCCCGAAGAAAAAATTGCAATTGCAAGCCCCGGCGCATACTCGCGCCTGCTGTTCGAAGAGCTGTTCGGTCTGCGCGACAATGTAAACGGCGTAATGAAATCTCTGATACCCACGGACGCGAATATTTTTGAAAATGACAATGCGGTCATAGATTACATAAAAGCCAACCCGGACACGATCGGCGTTGTTATAAACGCGGCAGAGCCGGCGGGAGTAAAGTCTCTGTCAATCGACAGCATAAAGCCCGGAGAAGAAAATTATATAGGCCGGCGCGAAATCGTTTTGCTTTATAAAAACGACAACGCAGAAGCCGCGGCTTTTGCGGAGCTTTTGCAAAGCGGGGTTCTGGATGAATTGTTTTTGAATAATAACGTACTGCGAACCAAATAAAATTTTGGGCGTAAATGCGGAATTATAAATAATAAACCGGGTAGATACCCAAACAAACAGGAGGATTTTAAAAATGAAACCGAAAAAAATTTTTGCGCTGACGCTGGTCATGGTATTCGCTTTTTTGCTGATACCCGCAATGAATTTGAGCGCGTCGGCAACGACGGCGGCAACGGTAAAGAGAACCGTAAATGTAGACGGTTTTGAAATTGCAACCGATACCGTCACAGACGGCAGCACAGTGCTCGTGCCGTTAAAGTTTTTGGAAGAGGCCGTAGGCGCGATCACAACCTACAACCCAAGAAGCAGAAGCATCAGCATAAGGACCGCGTCGTTTTCGTTCAGCATGGACATCGGACAAAGAAGCTATACCGTCAACGGACAAAGGCGCTCCATGCCGGTTGCGCCGCGCTTGTCAGGCACCGTGCCGTATGTGCCGCTGGTTACCGTCATCAGAGACATAGGCGGGATCTTTGCAACCAACCCTTCGACGAAAAACATGACAGTTACATATTTTTCGAATATTTCGGGCAATGTTGTTATCACCGGCTCCACCACGCTGTATCCGTTCATGGTAGAGGCCGCGGATTTTTTAAACGAGTTTAATCCGAACCTCAACATCACGGTGGCGGGCGGCGGCAGCGGCGCAGGACAAACGGGAACAATCGACGGCACAAACAATATTGGAATGTCGTCGTCAACGGTAAGCGCGGACCGCCAAAAGCAAATCCGCTACATCATCCCGGTTGCTTACGACGCGATCGCCATAGTCATCCATCCGTCAAACCCGGTCCAAAATTTAACGCTTGCGCAGGCAGCCGCAATCTTTAAAGGCGAGATTACAAACTGGAACGAAGTGGGCGGCAACAACGCGCCTATAATCGTTCATTCACGCGACGCCGTCTCCGGCACGGGCGTAACGGTCCGCGAACTGCTGATCAGACCGTTTTACGGCTCGGACAACGACGCCATAGTAGAAACCGCAACGCCGCATGTATCAAACGGCCTGCAAAGAAACGCGGTAGCAAGCGACGTAAACGCGGTCGGCTTCCTTTCGATAGGATATGTAGACAGCACGGTAAAATTCGTTTCGCTAAACGACATCGCGCCTACGTTTGACACTGTTATCAGCGGCGCATACCCGCTCGGCAGAAATCTGTACCTGCTTTCAAGAAGCAGGCCGATGGGCGCTTCCGCGCGCATAATAGACTTTATCCGCACTAACCACGCCCAGCAGGAATTTATCGCGGCGGCAGAATTTTTAACGATACGACCCATTAACTGATCATGAAAAAAAATTCGGGAAAAAGAAAAATTTCCGAAAAAATTTCTGAAACAATAATGAGCGCGCTCGCGGGAATCGGAGTACTGGCGATATTATTTATCTTCGTCTTCGTGTTCCTGCGGGCTTTGCCCGTTTTTAAAGAAAGCGGGATAGGGCTTTTCATCAGCACAGGCTTCGAAAGGCAGGTAGTTACGGCTTACGGCAGCGCGGAGCCGTTGTACAGCTTCGGGCTGCTGGGGTTGATAACAGGCACGCTTGCGACAACAACGCTCGCCATAGTTACCGCGTCGCTTATAGGGATCGGCAGCGCTGTTGTCATAAGCGAGTTTGCTCCGCGCCCGCTTGCGTATTCGCTTACGTCGCTTGTGCGTTTGCTTGCGAGCATACCGTCGGTAATTTTCGGTTTGGTCGGGGTAATTATTGTTGTCCCGTTCATCAGCAGCTTGTTTGTAACAACGGAGCTTCAGCTGCAATACCTAAGCCGTTTTCAAATAACAGGGCGCGGATTGCTTGCGAGCGTTATTGTTTTGACGTTCATGCTCGTACCTACAGTAACGGCTCTTAGCGCCGACGCAATCGCCGCCGTGCCGAAGCGTTTTAAAGAAGCGGGCTACGCGATGGGCATGACCCGCTTCCGCGTAATTTTAAAAATTATTTTGCCGACAGGCCGTTCCGGGATTATAGCAAGCGTCATTTTGGCGGCGGGGCGCGGTATCGGCGAAGCCATTGCCTTGGCGATGGTCTGCGGGGGTATCGGGCTTGTGCCCGATTTATCGCTGGGCTTTGTAACGCTGCTTGCGCCGGTGCTGCCGCTGTCCGCCGCGATTATGGTTAACTCCGAAGGCGCCGGAAGCCAATCCGTTTCGGCCGCGCTGTTTGCATGCGCCGCCGTTTTGCTGTTGATCGGAACGGTTTTGAGTATCACCGCGCGCGCGGTAAATTCATATATGAGGAAAAAAATTGGAGATGCGGCATAAAAATCATCTTATCGGCGACTTTGCCGGTCACACATACGCATGGGCGTCAATAGGGCTTGCCGTCGCGGTATGTCTTTTCATTATCGGTAATGTCGCGTACTTGGGCGCAGACATTATTTCGCTCGAATTTTTAACCCAACCGCCTCCCGCCAACACGCGCATCACTACCGAGGGCGGCATCCTCACGCCTATGATCGGCACGATTATTTTAACGCTGCTCGGCATTTTGATCGCTCTGCCTATTTCACTTTCGACCGCGCTTTATCTGACCTGGTACACAAAAAAAGGAATCATCAAAACCATAATTGAGTCTTCGGTCGACGTGCTGGCGGGCGTGCCCACGGTTGTTATCGGCTTGTTCGCGCAGGCGGTTTTTACTCAGCCGTGGCTTGGATTTTTAAGCACGCGCATACACATAGAGGGCGGCTTGGGAAAAGCGTTCGGGCGATCTTTTTTTGTGGCGGGAATCGCAATGGCCATAATGATCCTGCCGTTTATCACCAAAGCGATCATCGAGTCAATTAAAACCACGCCGAAAGAATTTCCTGAAGGCTCGTTTGCCTTGGGCGCGACAAAATGGCGCACGGTAACAAAAATCGTGCTTAACAGCGCGAGACCCGGAATCGTTACAGGCGTTGTATTGGGGATGGGCCGAATTATTTCAGACACGGCAATCGTTTGGCTTGCCTTGGGCGGCTCCTTGCGGATGCCGGGCGCGCAGCCGTGGTACGAGCCGCAGAACTGGATCTCAACCTTGCAGCACACGGGCAGCACGTTAACGACTTATATTTTTTTCACTTCGCCCGCAGGCGAAGGCAGCAATCCGATACTCGCCTTCGGAGCGGCGTTTGTGCTTATCGTGATAATAATTGTTTTAAATGCGGCGGTGGCGGCGATAGGTTTGATAGGCGCAAACAAGGTGCAAAAATGAACGAAGAAGAAAAAAATCCCGCAATAAAAATTGAAAACGTAAACATCCGCTACGGAGACAACCGCGTTTTAAACGACGTCTCTATAGACGTTCCCAAAAACAGCATCTATGCTTTTATAGGGCCTTCGGGCTGCGGCAAAACTACAATGATCAGAAGCATCAACCGCATGAACGATTTTGTCGCGGGCTTTAAGCTGACAGGCAGGGTGCTGCTAAACGGCACAGATATATACACGGACAAAAAGCCGCAGGTCTTAAGAAAAAAAATCGGCATGGTTTTTCAGCAGCCGAACCCCCTGCCCGTTTCCATTATGCAAAACATGATACTTCCGCTGACGGAGCACTACAGGGGCGCGATCTCTCATTTTAGAGAGCTTGCCGAGCAAAAATTAAAAGCCTGCGCGCTTTACGGCGAAGTAAAAGATAAATTAGACAAGCCCGCCTTCGAATTGTCCGGAGGCCAGCAGCAGCGCTTATGCATCGCCCGCGCGCTCATGCTCGAGCCGTCCGTTATTTTATTTGACGAACCCTGCTCCGCGCTCGATCCCATTTCCACACATACAATAGAAGACCTACTAATCGAATTAAAAAAAGAGCGGACGATAATAATAGTGACGCACAACATGGAACAGGCGCGCCGCGTTTCGGACTACACCGCGTTTTTTTACAACGGTGTAATAGCGGAGGCCGGGCAGACAAATAAATTATTTTTCACGCCGGAAACGGAACTGCTTGAAAAATATATAACCGGAAAATTTTCATAAAAAAGACGCCGCAAAAAAAATTATGCAAGCGTCTTTTTTTTATGCTAAGTGAACTTCTGTAATCGGCGGGTTTTGCTTCAATCTTTTTTAAAGGCCGCACTCATACTTTTTTATTAACGTTCAGTGAATTATAATCCTTTAAGCGTCATCTTTACGGCAACGATTTTTAAATTTAACGGCGGGGGTTTACATTCATGCGGATTTTGTTGGTTGAAGACGACGACTCGCTCCGTGCGGGGCTTGAATTTATATTGTCAAAAGATGGCCACGAAACCAAACGCGCCGACACTGTATGCGGCGCGCTTTTTTTGCTGACGGAAAATGATTTCGATATGGCGCTGCTGGACGTCGCCCTGCCGGACGGCAGCGGGCTTGACATATGCGGACACATTAGGCGGACGTCCCCGGCGACGCATGTTTTGCTGCTTACCGCAAAAGATACCGAAACGGACATTGTGGTGGGCTACGAAACGGGCGCGGACGATTATCTCACCAAACCGTTCGGCGTTTCGGTATTGAAGGGCAAGGTAAACGCCGCAGCGCGGCGGATTGCAAAAACAACTGAGGCAAACGTTAAAACAAACGTTAAAGTTTGCGAAATAATGCTCGACGCGGCAAATCAGGCTGCCGCCGTGCGAGGCACGGCAGTTTCGCTCACGCGGAACGAATTTCGATTGCTTAGCGCCTTCATAAAAAACCCGGGTCAGGTTTTGTCGAAAGAAACGCTTTTGCACACCCTTTGGGACATCGACGGCGATTTCGTCGACGAAAATACGCTGGCCGTTAACATCCGCCGCCTGCGCGAAAAAATTGAGCTCGACCCGTCGCGCCCCGTTGTGATTGAAACGGTGCGCGGCGCGGGCTACAGAATGAAGGCGGACGGCTGATGTTTTTACGGCGCAAAGAAGCAAAGCTTGCTGCGAAAATCGACGGGCTGCTCGCGGGCGAGAGCATCCAAATGCCCGCGGGGCTGCTGGAAGAAAAAGTGTGGCAGGTTCTGCGCGCACTGGAGCAGTCGGAGCAAAAAAACAAGGCCGAGCGCGAAAGCGTGCTCGGCTTGATAAGCGACATTTCGCACCAAATCAAAACGCCGCTCGCCTCGCTTATTCTTCATTTGGATTTGGCCGGGGACGACCCGGCGTTTTTAATTGAATGTAAAAAGCAAACGGAAAAAATAAATAATTTGATCGACAATCTTTTAAAAATTGCGCGGCTTGAAACGGGATTTATTTCCGTGAACAAAATTTTTGCCGACCTCGCGCTGACGATACGCGAGGCGGTTCCTCCCGCTGAAAAAAACTGCGCGGTCGAACTGCGCCTGCCGGATACGTTGGCAATTATGCACGACCCCGTATGGACGCGGGAAGCCTTCGGCAACATTTTCGACAACGCATTCAAGTACACACACAACGGCACAGTTACCGTTTCGCTGGAGCAGGGACCCATTTATACCCGCGCGGACATTTCCGACACGGGCATTGGCATCGCGCAGGAAGACCACGCAAAAATTTTTGCGCGCTTCTACCGCGTGCGCGGCGCCGAAACACAGCGGACAGCCGGCACGGGTTTGGGTCTGACAATCGCCCGCGAAATAATGCGCCGGCAAGGCGGGAACATCACCGTCTCGTCCGAGTTGGGCAAGGGCAGCACATTCTCTTTATTCTTTCAAAACCGTTAGGTTAATGTCATCGGGCCGTAAGGCAGCAGTGGTACGATTCGTTTGAAGGAGTGCTTTAAATGGTCGTAAGAACCGAAAACCTAACGAAGATTTATAAAACGGGCGAAACAGAGGTGCGCGCTTTGGTAAGCGCGAACGTCACGATAAGCCGCGGCGAAGCGGTTGCCATCATAGGCGCTTCGGGCTCGGGAAAAAGTACGATGCTGCATCTCATGGGCGGGATCGACCGCCCGACGGACGGCAAAGTATTTATCGAAAACGAAGACATTTATTCGCACGGCGACGAAACGCTTGCGCTGCTGCGCCGCCGCCGCATCGGGTTCGTGTTTCAAATGTACAACCTCATGCCGCAGCTTACCGTGTACGAAAACGT
Source organism: Defluviitaleaceae bacterium (assembly GCA_009783525.1). Taxonomy (GTDB): domain Bacteria; phylum Bacillota; class Clostridia; order Lachnospirales; family WQUN01; genus WRDG01. The sequence goes on from WRDG01000002.1 coordinate 24,545, forward strand.
CGTGCTGCCGCTCGGGCTGGACGGCCGCATCGTAGATAGACCGCGCGTCGAGGCGCTGCTTGAGTCATTGGGCTTGGCGGAAAAGCATAAGAGCCTGCCCAACCGGCTTTCGGGCGGGCAGCAGCAGCGCGTGGCAATCGCAAGGGCGCTGGTTACGCAGCCCGCGATACTTTTGGCGGACGAGCCGACGGGCAATCTCGATTCCAAAACGGGCGCGGATGTGCTTAACCTGCTCCGCTCTACGGCGCAAAGGCTCGGGCAGACGATGGCCGTCATCACCCACGACGAAAAAGTGGCGCAGTTTTGCGACCGCGTTTTGCGCATCGAAGACGGCGCCGTAAGGGAGGGCTGACATATGAAGCTGTCGGCTCTCGCGAAAAAAAATTTTACGCAAAGCAAAAGCATCATATTTATGATTGCGCTCGCGTCCATGCTTGTCTGCTGCGTGCTTAACCTCGGCATAAGCGCGCAGATTAGCATTGTCGAAAACATATTGGAATTTACCGGCGACAACCAGGTCAAGTACAAAAACCTGACGGAAGACGAGATAAGCCGCATCTCCAACCGGAGCGAGGTCGCGCTTGCCGACGTGCATTATTACGTCGAAGGTTTCGCCGTTGCGGCGGCGGATGCAAGCGCGTCAATCGAAATGATTTATTCTTCGGAGCTCGGCAATGTCGCAAATTTCCGCATAACAAACGGGCGCGGCGCCCGCGCGGTAAACGAGGCAGTCATATCGCCGCACCTCGCTGTTCTGTTGGGCGTCGAGCCGAAGGTCGGCGAAGAATTTGAAGCCGTCTATTATTTATTCGACGAAGACGGGAACGCTATGGAAATTGAAACGCTGCGCTTCGTCGTTTCCGGCGTGCTGCAGGAGCAGCGGATGTACGCGGCGATGAACATATACCATATTTACGTTTCAAAATCTTTTGCAGAACGTCACGAACATCATGCCGTCCTGTTCCTGCGCTTTAACAATCGGACTGAGCCGCGCGCCGCCTCGCAGCGCATCGCCGACGAGTTTGGCATCGCGCCCGAGGACACGGCGCTTAACGAGGACTACCTGCGCGCAAATTTGAACGACCCCACCGTAATTATTTTTGCCTCCGCAGTTTCTGCCATTCTTTTGGCGGCGGGCGCGCTGGTCATTTACAACGCCTACAGCCTCGCCATCGTTCGCAAGGTACATCAATACGGGCTTCTGACAGTTATCGGCGCGTCGAAGCGCCAAATAAAACGCTGTTTATATTTGGAAGCCCTTTTTTGCGCGGGCGTCGGCTTGCCGCTCGGACTGCTTGCGGGCACGCTGTTTGGGTTCGCCGGTATGGAAGCTTTAAACGGAATCTCCGGCATACCCATGCCTTACGTTGTAACGCCGCTTGCGTTCGCCGCTTCCGCGCTTGTCGTTTTGATAATGACATGGCTCGGCGTCACAGGCCCGGCCCGCAAGGCTTCGCTTATCGCGCCCGTCGAAGCCGTACGTTTTATTGAAACGGAAGAACAGCTTTATAAACGCAGGGCAATCGAAAACATCACGCTCAACGCGCTCGTAAAAATTAACATGTCGCGCTCAAAAAAACGGCTCGCCGGCACGGTTTTGTCGCTGTCGTTAAGCGGCGTTCTTTTCTTAAGTTTTTCGTCCGTCGCATTTTCTATGCGCGGCAGCGCGGGGAACCTTGTCGCGCAGAGCATAGCGGGCGACATTGTTATAACCGCAGGCGAGTTCGGAACAATATCCAACCCTCATTCGATAACTCCCGGCTTGACCGAAGCAATAAGCGAGCTCGACGGCGTCGAAAGTGCCGCCGCGTTCGCCGTGCAGTATTTTGCGGACTGCATTGAATACAACGGAGAGACGTTTACTACAAACGGACAAAAGGCCGCGGGTGTAAGCGCGGACATAATGCGTTCAATTTTAAATAAGGTTTACGACGGTAATCCGACGCTTGACGACTTTGACGATCCTATAAACGTAATCGCGGAAATACCGAGCGTACGCACGATGGATTTTTACGAGCGCAGCAACCCGGAATATATAGAAAAAATAAACAGGCACAGTGTCGGCGCAAAAATCACGCTCGATTTGCTTACTGTTTCGGACGGGAACTGGGAGATGGGCGAAACGGTTACGCTGCGGATCGTCGGGCTCGTCCGCGCGGACGATATACCGCCATATGTTATGTACGATTCGTATCTGCCAAAATTTTATCTGCCGCAAAAAAGCTTCGAGGCAAACGGTTGGGAATCAAATTACGAGCGCCTGATCCTAACGGTCGGCGAAAGCGGCGGCGGCGAAACGCTCCGCGCCGTCGAAGCCCTGTGCGCGCCCGCGCCCGAATTAGCCGTTCAATCCTTTGCGGCGTACAGGGACGAATTGGTGCGTCAAATGACGGGTGTGATCATAATCGTTACGCTCATGCTCGGCGTGGTCGCGCTTAACGGCGTAATGAATCTCGTCGGCACGACATACATGGGGATCGAACGGCGCAAACGCGAGCTCGGCACATTAATGGCGGTGGGCATGAGCCGAAAGGCCGTCGGAAAATTATTAACGCGCGAAGGCATATGGATTTCGGCAATTTGCTCGCTTATATCCGCAGCGGGCGGGCTCGGCGCCGGCTTCGGGCTCTGCCGCCTCATGTACGGCGCGGGCGCCGATTACCTTGAGTTTATTTTTCCGCTTCTGCCGCTCGCCGCGCTGCTTCTTGTGACAGGGACAGTGCCCTGCGCAGTGTCGATGCTCGCGGCAAAAAAATTAAAAAGCTCGACAATCGTCGAGCTGCTGGGCAATTCCGTTTAATATAATTTTTGCCGCCTCTTCGGCCGTGCAAAAAAAATTTTTTTTTAACGAAAACAAACAAAAAAATTGCTGTAGATAATTACGAAACCGTCACGCGAAATTGCGGCGCACAACATAAATAATATTCATCCCGCAGTCGAGGGTGCCGGGCAGCTTGGTAAACTCGATTTCTTTTTCAATAAGCAGCTCCCACATTTCTTTGTCGCCGCGGGCGTTTTCTATCGCGGCATCGCCCGCCTGGGTGTACAGGCCCGCGGAGCTTCTTTCCAACACCGTCACCGGAAACGCGGCAAACAGATCGTCAAGCTCCGCGCTTTTCATCATGTGTACATAGTGCTTGCTTTCTACGGGATAATGCTCTTCGTCCTGCACGCCGGTTTCCATCACCCAGCGCGTGGCTTCTATGCCGAACAGATTTTTTTCTTGGACGACGCCGTTCAAAAAATAAAGCGAAGACCCGATCAGGCTCATGGCCCCCGCTATCAAAACGCCGCCGGGCGCAAGCACGCGCAGCAGCTCCGCCACGCCGTCCTTTTCTCTGTCCAAAAGATAGTTTATCGCGCCGCCGATGCAAACCACGCAGTCGAAGGAAGCGTCCGCAAAAATTTTCATGTCCAGCATGTCCAAAACATGAAAGCCCTTTATTTTTTCATACAGCGAAAGCTCGCGCATTTTATTTTTGTTGAACTCGATCTGATGGCTTGAGATGTCCGCGACGGTAAGCTCGGCGCACATATTTGCAATGTCTTTTGTGAACCTGCCCGACCCCGCGCCCACTTCCAAAACCCTGTCGGCCTTTTTTATGTGCCGATTTAAAATATCGAGATGCACATGGTAAAGAAGCTCGCCGTGGCCGTCGCGTGTTAGGCGCGTCCATTCGCGGTCGCCGTAATTATTGTAGCGGTCACGCGGTATGTTTGGGTTGTAGGGCATATTTTTGTCTCCTTTGGATAATTATTGCTCCGGCAAAAAAATATCGCATACGTCTCTTGCTATATTTAAGTGCCGGAATAATATTTTTTTTGCGCCCGTCCGTCACGAGCGCGGCATTTTTGGTATACCGCAAATACTAACTTTATAAAAAAAATTTATGTGCCGCATTTCAGCCTGCAATAAATATCAATCAATGCCATGATACATTCCGCTTCTTCGCGGCCGGGGTTTACGAAGGGCATTGCAACAAATTTGCAACGGCCTGTCAATTCCGCTCCCCAAAAAATTATTGTAATGCCCGGCGCGCATTTCGCCTTGTTGCCGCAGCAAATGCACGCGCGGACTTTAGAAAGCGCGATGCTTTTCATTTTTTCGTTTGAAATAAATTTTTCATATCCGATTGACGCAATTATGTTAACGCCGCCGGCATCAATCGCGGGCATTTCTTCGACGCACGAAACATGCGGGTAAACAACCCAACCGCCGTTTGACAAGCCGTCCGCTTTTTGCTCGGCCTGCATTTTGCTGTGCGGGATCGTGTCCGCGCCCGTCTTTATGTAACAAATTGCAACGCCATTTTTAACGGCCTTCCATGTGTCCGTGTTAGTGTTGACGAGATTTATTTTGCCGCATTTTAAATACGCGGCGAAATCCAACGCTGCGTTTTTATTTTCGCCGTCGAGTTTTTCGGCGATTGTTTCTTCAAATTTTTACTTCGGCATAAAAATCCTCCGTCAATTTTGTTTGTCATTTTTTATTTAATGCCGTTGGCTGCCCGCGGATATTGCATACATTCGTGCGGACGACCGGGAAGAAAGGAACCGCGAAGCGGTTCCTGTGTGCGGCCGTACCTGCATTGTCAGGCATTATCTCATCGGCCGCAACGGGTACGGCCATATTTGTTGGTGTGTACTGCGTGCGTCCGTGAAGCACCCCAACAGAATTGTAGGGACGGTCGCAACGGCAATCCGCGGACGACCGAGTCGGTCGTCCCAACAAAATAAACATAACCCCGCTACACGATATTTAAAATTCAAATATTATTAGGCACGGTTTGATCGGGAAACTGTAAACATGTAATTTGTCTGCGCTTACTGCGGCGCGGAGGTAAAAAATTGACCAATAGGTGCTATCGGAACATTGCCCTCTTGATTGCACTCGTTTCTTACGGACAATTTGCCCGTCGAAAAAATAACGATTGGCTTTACGGCAAACGAAATATTGTCACTATAAAAAATGCGTCCGCGACGGATGCTTGCTTGTGAAGCAATCAATCATTTGCTTAAATCATTTGATTGCTTCGTCGCTATGCTCTTTGCAATGACTATTCGGAGCAACTCGGCGGACTTATTAAAACGATGCATTAACATGGAGGAATAATAAAAAATGCAAATAGTTGATTTTACCGCCGCGCATATCGAACAGGCGGCGCATATCGCAAAGCAAAACTACGAAGAAGAACGCAAATTCATCCCCGCATTGCCGCC
>WRDG01000003.1 GCA_009783525.1 Defluviitaleaceae bacterium
CGCCCGCCGAGACCCGACCAAGCTGGACGCCCGCCGAGGCCCGATCAAGCGGGACGCCCGCCTAGGCCGGGAGACGGACAAAGCGGAATGCGGAACGGTTTTCAAAAACGCGACGAATCACGCGGCGGTTTTGCCGCACGTCCTGCGGGAAAGCCGGGCTTTGTAAAAAAAGAAGATAAAAAAACCGTGGCTGAACCATCCAAAGATGATCGGAAGCAAGATTGGAAAAAGAACGAGCTAATGCGGACGGTAAAAGCGAAGGATAACAAAGACGCGGAAAAAAAAGAAAACAAAACATTTTTAACAAAACAAGAAAGCCGCGGGAAGCTAAGAAGCGGAAAAAGCAAAAAAGTAGAAAATGTAATAAAAAAAGAAATGCCTAAAAAAGTTGAACCTGTAATTACGCAAATAGTTGTTCCCGAAGAAATAATGATCAAAGAAATAGCGGAAAAGCTGCACAAATCGGGAGCGGACATTTTAAAAATACTTATGAAAAAAGGTATCATGGCGAGCGTAAACCAAATAGTTGATTTTGAAACCGCTGTTTTCATCGGAGAGTCATTTAATGTATCGGTAGAACCATATGTTGAAGTAGACGTGTTTGAAGAAGCGTTTTCAGAAGATGCGGAAGATGACAGCAAAAAAGCAGAACGTCCGCCTGTAGTGGTTGTAATGGGTCATGTCGACCACGGAAAAACATCGCTTCTCGATGTCATTCGTGATTCAAGCGTGCAGCAGAGCGAAGCGGGAGGCATAACACAGCACATAGGCGCATATACTGTAACAATTAACGACAGACCGATAACTTTTCTTGACACGCCCGGCCATGAAGCATTTACGGCGATGCGTATGCGCGGCGCACAAATAACGGATATAGCCATCCTTGCGATTGCTGCGGACGACGGAGTAATGCCTCAAACCGTTGAAGCGATAAATCATGCAAAAGCGGCCGGTGTCGAAATAATTGTCGCAATTACCATGATGGACAGAGCGAGCGCAAATCCCGACAAAGTTAAGCAGGAGTTGACCGAGCACGGCCTTTTGGTTGAAGACTGGGGCGGCGAAACGATTGCCGTTCCGGTATCGGCGAGACAGCGCACTGGAATAGAACAGTTACTCGAAATGATTATTTTGGTAGCCGACATGAAGGAGTTACGGGCGAATCCGAACAAACCGGCAAGAGGAAGCATAATAGAAGCGAAACTCGACAAAGGGCGCGGACCGGTTGCTACCGTATTAATTCAGGACGGGACACTAAAAGTAGGCGACCCGGTTGTAGCCGGACATACATTCGGAAAAATCCGGGCAATGATTGACGACAAAGGTAAAAGGCAAAAAAAAGCAGGGCCGTCCATTCCCGTTGAAATTGTTGGGTTGTCTGACGTCCCGACAGCAGGCGACACATTTTATGTGGCGACGCACGAAAAACAAGCCCGGCTGCTGTCCGAATCAGTTATTGCGAAAAGCCGCGTCGGCATGATAAAAGCGCCGAACAAGGTTTCGCTCGACGATTTGTTTCAACAGATACAGGCCGGGAACATTAAAGAACTTAATGTTGTGGTAAAGGCAGATGTTCAAGGATCGGTCGAGGCGTTAAAAACAAGTCTTGATAAACTTACAAACAACGAAGTACGCATCAAAACCATCCACGGCGGCGTCGGCGCTGTTACTGAATCCGACGTTATGCTGGCATCGGCGTCAAACGCAATTATTATCGGGTTTAACGTCAGGCCTGAACCTATGGCGAAATCCGTAGCCGACACCGAAAAGGTAGACATTCGTTTGTACCGGGTAATATATTCTGCGATAGACGATATTACCGCCGCCATGAAAGGTATGTTGGACCCTGTTTATACCGAAAAAGTTTTGGGTCACGCAGAAATAAGACAACTGTTTAGGGCATCCGGCGTGGGTACGATAGGCGGCGCACATGTTTTGGACGGAGTTATCAGAAGAAACGCTCAAGTACGTATCATCCGCGACGGCAGAGTTGTTTATGAAGGCACTCTCGATACGTTGCGCAGGTTTAAAGACGATGTGCGCGAAGTTACCTCGGGTTACGACTGCGGATTGCTTTTTCACAGATTTAACGACATCAAAGAAAACGACAAGGTCGAATCATTTACAATGGAAGAAATACCGAGGTAAATATGAAAAACAACAAGCGTTTGACAAGGATCGGCGACGAAATTGCGAGGGTCACGGCCGGCATTATTAGGAGCGAGCTGGCCGACCCGCGCATAGGAACCGTTACGAGCGTTTTAAGAGCAGATATCGTTAACGATTTAAAGTATTGCACCGTTTCTGTAAGTATATTGGGAAACGAAAAACAGCGTGATCAGTCAATGGAAGCGTTGCGCAGCGCAACAGGCTACATAAGAAAAAGGATAGCCGAAACGATTAATCTGCGTGTAACTCCCGAAATCACGTTTGTTTTTGATAATTCGATTGAACGCGGAATGATCATGCAAAAAAAGATCGACGAAGTCATCAACAGCGATCGGGAGCGGGTGACATATGATGAAAAAAAACATACTCAAGCAGATTGATGATATTTTGCGCGAGCATGACGATTTTGTCGTCGCCGGACATGTCAACCCGGACGGCGACTCGGTCGGTTCATGTTTCGGCATGGCGGCTTCATTAAAAAAACGCGGCAAAAGCGTGACGGTTGTGCTGGAGAGTTATCACGAAAAATTCAACGTCATACCCGGGAAAAATATGCTTTGCGGTTCGTCATTTCAAGCGTTGAAACCGGGAGTTCTTATTTGTCTTGACTGCGCGGACGTTTCACGGCTCGGGGGCGCGGGAGTCCTAATTGAAAAAGCGAGCTTGACAGTATGTGTCGACCATCATTTTACAAACAAAGGTTTTGCGGATGTCAACTTCATAGACAAAAACGCATCCTCGACATGCGAGTTGGTTTTTCGTTTGATAACCGACGACGCGTTAAACGACAAAGATATCGCCGCTGCTTTATACGCCGGAATGGTTCACGATACCGGCGGCTTTTGCTTTGCGTCGACAGACAAAAAAACCATGCACGCAGCAGGCAGGCTCATTTCAACGGGAATACCCTACACTCATATTTACAACGAGTTAATGACAAGCAAATCATTAATCGAAACGAAACTGCTGGGCAGCGCGCTTAACGACTGCGGAACATATTTCGGCGGGAAAATTGTCTGCGCATGCGTTACGCAAGAAATGCTCGACAATGTTCAAATTAACGCAAGCACAGTGTCTAAAGGTACGGGAAAAGATTTGGATGGCATTGTTGAGCAGCTGCTCGCAGTAAGGGGAGCGGAAGCGGCTGTGCTGATATATGCGCGCAAAACCGGCGAGTACAAAGTAAGCCTGCGTTCACATGCGGTTGATATAGGAAATGTGGCTTCTTATTTCGGCGGCGGAGGTCACAGGCTTGCTGCGGGCTGCACTGTTACGGGCGAATTGGACGAAATTAAAAATAAGGTAATTGATATGGTAACTAAGGCAGTCAAAAAAAATGGATGAGCTTTGCGGAATAATAAACATTTACAAAGAGTCAGGCTGTACTTCGCATAGTGCGGCCGCAGCGGTCAAAAAAGTTGTAAGAACGAAAACAGGCCATACCGGAACGTTGGATCCGAATGCGGAAGGAGTGCTGCCCGTTTGCGTGGGGCGCGCTACTAAATTGTTTGAAAAATATTCTTCTATGGGAAAAACGTACCGCGCCGAAATTATTTTGGGCGTCACTACAGATACCGCTGACATAACCGGAAACATAATCAAGAATGATTCGGCGGATGGTATATCCGTAACGGAGGTACAAAAAGCCGCGTCAAATTTTATCGGCGGGTACATGCAGATGCCGCCGATGTATTCCGCGTTAAAAATAAACGGAAAAAAATTATATGAGATTGCCCGAAGCGGAAAAATCGCGGAGCGCGAACCGCGTTTTGTACAAATAGACAAAATTAACGTTTTTCCGCATGAAAAAAGCGGGCGTTATTGGTTGGAAGTTTTTTGCGGCAAAGGGACTTACATCAGGACTTTATGCGAAGACATAGGGAATCGGTTGGGCTGCGGCGCTTGCATGGGCAGCTTGTTGCGCACCGAAGCCGGAGGTTTTTATTCTAAAGACGGAATTAAACTCGACGTTTTGCAAAAAACGCATGAAAATGATTTATGGAAGCTTTGCGGTTCCGTGCTCACAATCGGAAAATTCGAATGCATGCATAAAGGCCACCGCACGCTGATAAAAACGGTCGCCGATATTGCGAAAGAAGAGTGCTTAACAGCTGCTGTAATTACGTTTGACCCTCATCCGTATAAATTTTTTAAAAACAAAAATTATCAAATGCTGTATACAAAAAATGAAATCATGCGGCAGTTTTTCGAAGCGGAAATAAAAGTCGAAACCATAAATTTCGACGAGGCTTTTGCTGCTAAAGAGCCGGAAGAATTTTGCCGCCGTATTTTTTATGAGTATAACTGCCGCGTTTTGGTTGTCGGCGAACATTTCAAGTTCGGGAAAGACAGAAAAGGCGACGTAAATTTTTTAATTGAATACGCAAAAAAAGCAAAACGCAAAATAGTAACAGTTCCGTCTGTATTAACACGCGGCGGAGCGGCGGTTTGCTCTTCGTTAATTAGAAACATTCTTACGGAAACTTATAAAGACGGAGCGCTGCAAGAAGCGGAAGCGATGCTTGGCAGCCCGTTTTTTATTTTGGGTACGGTTGAGCACGGTAAAAAAATCGGGAAGCTGATCGGTTACCCCACGATTAACATTGTGCCACCAAGCGATAAATTTTTACCCGTTTACGGTGTGTACGCTACATTGACATCAATCTTCGGCAAAAAATACAAAAGCATCACAAACGTGGGGATAAAACCGACTGTGGCAAATGATGGACAGCCGTCAACAGAGACGAATATTTTCGGGTTTGACGGCGATTTATACGGATGCGAAATAAAAATTGAGTTCCTTTTATTTATCAGGCATGAGCGCAGGTTTGAAAGTTTGCATGAATTGAGTGGCCAAATGCAAAAAGACATAACAACGGCCGAAATATTTTTCAAGGGGTATTTCAATGAAAATTAAAAAAATAACCATTTCGGTTGCAATGATTTTTGCCTTCGCCTTTTTTTTATCGGCCAATGCTGAAGCTTCAAATGTTTCGGTTAATTTGCGCGGTTATCCTGTTGTTTTACGCAACCCTTCGCCGCGGTTCGTCCACGAGCGCGTCGCCGTATCGATTTCGGAGTTTGCGCGTTCGTTCGGCGGCGAAATTGTTTGGCTGCCGGAAACGCGCGAGATAATGGTTTTTTATAACGGAAGATATATTTGGATGCAGCTGAGCAACCCCGCAATGTATTACGGTTCATTCAGAAGAAATGCTGACGGGAGCAAACTGTTTACATCGGTAAGCCGCACGGTTTTGGATGTGCGGCCGTACATAGATAACGATAAAGCCGTCGGGCAGCTCGGCGCTATTGTCGAGGGATTGGGCGGCGCCGTCGAATGGGAAAGCGAAAGCAGGACCGCCAACGTGATCATGCCGCTCGTTCAACTGCCGACCAGGGCGGAACGCGCCGCCGCAGCCGCGGAGGCTGCTGCTGCCGAACCGGTTTCAAAAGGTTTTTTTGACGACACGCTGCTTAATGCAATGGCGCAATCGGTTTATTTTCAATTGATGACCGCAGACGAGGTACGCGAAAAACGCGGAGCGGACGATCCGTTCATTTTATTATGCTTCAGGGGCGAAAAAAATAACATCGGCGAAATTGCCGACGTTATGCGCGCCGCTGCCGACCTTAACTTGCGGCTCTACGGAATAAACTTGAATGAAGAGAGGCTTTCGGGATTCGGGCTGACTAACCGCGCCGTTCAAGTATGCTTCGTATTTGCATCGGATCATTATGAAACTATTGCCGTAAGCGAATACGACGACGCGGTAAATTCTATGCGCGCTTATTGGGAGTACGTGAACGAATAAAAACGCAGGTTATTTTGTTTTAAACCGAAGCACTGTAAGTTTTCGCCGTGCTGTATTTTTATTTTACCGTGCTGTAACCGCATATATATTCAAAAAGGCAAAAGTCGCAGGCGCTGCGGCTTTTATTTTTATACGGCGCTGGTTTGACCGTTCCGTTTGACATTGATTCGCCTGCTGATTCTATTTTGTTGTTTACGTTTTTTTGAAGCCTGTTAAAATTTTCACTGCCGATAATCGATGAATTTTTTGAAAAAGAACCGTCGGTGTTGCGGGAAACGGACAAGACGCAAGATTTTGCGCTTGCTTCGGACAACCCGCAGTCAAGCGCGTTTACTGCTTCGGGATAATCGACTGCCAGCCCGGACATGCAAAAAGTCTTTAAAATTTCTTCTTCGGCTTTTTCATCGGTGATGTCTTCCGTAATATCGAGTATCGGGTTGTCCAAATTAAAATAAAAAATTCCGCCGGGCAGTTTTTCGGTATCGTCATCCGTTTCGTTTAACAGCGCGTTCATGTAAAGCACAAGCTGCATTTGGACACCGTTTTGCGCCTCAAGCAAATCGAATTTTTTTTTGCCCGATTTATAGTCGATAATTTTTAAATAGCTGCGGTTTTCGCCCGTGTATTTATCGACGCGGTCGACGCGGCCCGTCAAAAGCAGTTTTTTATTGTTTGCGAGGCTGATCGTTATGCCCGACATCATTTCGCCGGAATCAAATTTTTTTTCGAAGCCGACGGGTTCGTAGAGCCCGCGCTTTATGTGTTCGCTAAGCGCCCAAATCGAGCGTGAACAAACGTTTTTTAAACGGCTCAGCATAAACGCGTTGCGTTCGCTGCTTCGGAGCACATGCGTTCCGTCGGAGGGGACGCTTTTTTCGGTGTAACGGTCGACAAGCGCGTCGGTTTGCGTTTTATCAAGCGTACGCCAGCCGTTAGGCAGCGCGGACAAATGCTTGGAGACGGCTGATATTATGTCGTGATATAAAATGCCGAAATCAAGAGGCGCAGCCTCATATATTTTTCGTTCTTTTATTTTGAGGCTGTATGTCAAAAAATGCGCGAACGGGCATTGGACAAATTTTTCCAACTGCGATATTCCCGTGATAATTTCGGCTCCGAAAATTTTGTCCGCCGTCAGTTTGCTTAAATTTTCCGGCAGCTTCCAAACGGTTTCGCCTACTGCAAAGTATATTTTTTTGGCGATTGAAACGCGCTCCGTCATATTCGGAAAGCGTTTTTTTGTTTTTACCACGATTTGCGCGGGCCGAAGCCTCGATCCTTTTATATCGTTGCGGCTGTAAATAAAAATTAATTTTTCTTGCGGCTGCGACAATGCGAAGTTTAGCGCGAACGCATTTTCGTTTGCGCGCTCGGCGGTTGTGGGAGCGATAATTATTCCGGCGTCTTTAAGCGCGTCGCGCTCGTCGTCGCCGAAAAGACCCGTGTCGGACACGGGCGGCGGAAGCAGCCCGTCGTTCGCTCCAAGCACGATCATGGCTTTTACCGGCGGAAAGCGCGTGCGCGAAAAATCGCCCAGCAAAACCTGGTCTGCCGACGGCGGTATCGCGCCGAGTCCGGATTGCGCAAATCCCGTTTCGATAACAGAAGCAAGATCGCGCAAATTTATTTTTTCATCACCCATTATGTCCGCCATTCGATCGAAAACGTCGCATACGAGCGGCCAAATTTGCCTGTGCCTGCGCGACAGCTCGTGGTCGTTGTTTTTCGCGGCATCCGTCGCCCAATCCGCAAGCGTTTGGCATACGTTTAGGTGCGATATAAGCTGAAATATTTTAACCGCCCAATTTTTTGCAAAGTCTTCCTTTTCCGGGTTTGTCCCGTCCGTAAAAACCGAAAGCATGTTCAATACGAGCCGGCGGTTCTCTTCCGCCTCCGCGTCCGGCCATGCGTAACGCCAACGGTAACCTTTCACGCCGTGTGCGAGAACATAATTTTCAAGCCTGTCGCAATCGTCTCTCGGCATTGTTGTTAAGCCGGTCTTTAAAAATCTGAATACGCCTTCGTACGAAAAATCATGCGCCGCCACATCCACGGCCGAACGAATAAACTCGACAAGCGGATGCGAAAGGGTTTCTGTTTTCGTGTCTGCAAACAACGGAATTTTATGGGGCGCAAACGCATTCCGCAAAAGTTTTTCGTATGATCCCACGTCTCCGCAAAGCAGCGCGATGTCTTTATAACGCCATTTTTTTTGCGAAACAAATTGTTTGATAATGTTTATCGCTTCGCTGACTTCTTCATGCCGGCCGCTCGCCGAAACTATTTCAATTTCGTTTGCACCCGGTTTTTCATATTTTTGCTTGACCGGTAAGAAACTGTTTATTTGCGAGCAAAAAAATGAAAGCTCCGTAAATTTTTCGTGCCTGCGGTCGTCTTCAAACAAAATGGGGGATAAAATTTCCGACCCGTGCGATTTTGCTGCTGCGGTCAGTTTGTTTAACGTTTCTTTTACATGAAAATAAAAATCGTTGCGTTTCAATTGATACACATTATCGGCTTCGGGCGTGTGCTTAACCGCCGCCGTAATACCGACGTAATGCGCCGAATAAATAATTTTTTCAAGGATTTTCATTTCTTGGGGCGTAAAGCCGTGGAAGCCGTCGACCCAAACGAAGCCGCCCGAAAATAATCCCGACGACTCGATGCGATCCGAAAGCAAATCGAGCGCGTAATCCGAAACAAAAAAATAATCGGACGTTCGGTCTTTAAAGCGGGATAAAATATAGGCGATGTCATGAAGCTTTAAACCGAGCGCGCTGTATGGGTCGGTCTTCGCCGCGGCTTCTTCAACCGAAACCCCGTACTGCGAAAATTCCGTCACCGTTTGCGCGAGGCTGTCTATAAAACCCTGCTTGTTAGAATTTTTATAGTATTTCAATTCGCCGGCGCTGTTGTTCACAATTTTACGCAGCAGCATGTTTTTTCCGAGTTCGTTGAGCAGCGGGCGTTCGCCGGCTTCCGTTTGCCCGTAAATTCCGTCGGGCCGCACGAAAAGGCCTCCCGCTTTTGCAAACACATGGTAGGCGAGCCGCCCGAAAGAAAGCGCCTGCACCCAAACGGCGGCGTCCGATTCAAAAAGCAGCATTTTTTCCGCTTGCAGCGAATTTTGCTCGGGCACTATGTAAAATAAAGGCGCATCGCCGCGCAGCCGATTCAAATTGTCTTTGATGGCCTGCAGGCAATACGCCGTTTTTCCCGTGCCCGAAGCGCCGAGTATAAATTGTACGGGCAAGATGATTCCCCTTAGCTGTATTTACCGAGTTCGAATGCTTTTTCGTAAAAATATTTCAATGTTTCGTAATGGACTGTTTCCGGTATCGAATGGTCGCTGTGCAAGCAAAAACCGTAGTTTTGCTTCACAACGGGAATTTTTGTTTCAAGCTCATTGTCTATAACGGCCCTGTCGTTTGAGTAAAGCGTGCGCACATCGATGCCGCCCATGAACGACAGTCTGTCGCCGAAGTTTTTATATATCCGAAGCAGATCCATGCCGGCCTTTACTTCGATTACGTTAAGGCAGTCGATGCCCGCTTCAACCATGCCCGGCAGCAGCGGTTCGACGAACCCGCACGAGTGCATGACAACAGGCAGCCCGCGCTCTTTCGCAAAACCCACGAGTCGTTTGTGCGCCGGAAAAATTAATTCATTATACATTGCAGGCGACATGAACGGTTTGTTTTTAAACCCCATGTCTTCGTAATAAAACATGCCGTCGGGCAGCCCTTCGCGCTCGAACAATATTTCCTGCGAATGGATTATTTGGTCCGAATATATTTTTACCATGTCTTCTATCCATTCCGGCTCGAGCGCCATGCCGGCAAGAAGATTTTCGTGCCCGCAAACGGGGTGCATCAGTTCGAAAACCGAAAGGCCGCTCCACATAAAAAATTTATTTTTTTCTTTTGCGTATTTTTTTGAGTTGCGGTAGCCCTCGAAGCCGATGCGTCTTTCGTCCGGTTCAAGCAAGCGCTCGCGGACCTTGTCCCAGTCCGCTTTTGTTTTTATGGCGAAGTCGACGTGTTCCGGCGTGGTGTCGTGGTGTTTGTGCCGCCGCAGCACCGCTCCGTTGCCGTCGCGTATCAAAACGGTGTCTTCGGTTTCTTCTACGGTTTCATGTTTAAAGTCCATGTCTAAAACCAAATTGAACCATCCGCCCTCGACGATGTCGAGCTCGAAATGCTCGGCGATGTTTTCGCCCGGTTTGATGTGGCCCTGTTCAATATAGCGTTTGTGCGTGTCGCCCCAAAAATGCTCGTACGCGCCGATTCTGTCCGACGGTTCGCGGTAAAGCATCCGTCTTGTTCTTTCGTAGCCGGTGAGCGGTTGCATGGCATTCATCCTTCCGGAAAATTAATTATTTATTTTTAAAATTTTTTCTTGCAATTGCATAAACTCTTCGTCTGAGGGCTTCACGGTTTTCCATCCGAAAAATGTGCCGTCATTTTTATAGCGCGGGATAAGCTGCAAATGGTAGTGAAAAACGGTTTGCCCCGCGGCTTCGCCGTTGTTTTGCAAAACGTTTAGCCCGTCGAAGTTTAAAACTTGCCGTAATCTTCGCGCGACTGACTGTGCGGCGGGCATCAGCGCCGAAGCCGTTTCTTTTGGCAGGTCGTAAAAATTAGCGCAATGTTTTTTCGGTACGATCAGCGTGTGCCCTATGCATTTGGGATAAATATCAAAAAAGGCGACGAACAGTTCATCTTCATATATTTTATACGAAGGCAGGCTGCCGTTTATAATCCTGCAAAAAATACAATCGGCGCTCATAGTTCAAGCGCCTCCTCCATTTTGCTTACGAGCGAAGTAAAAAGCGCGAGGGCTTCGCGGACAGGACGGGTCTCGGACATATCGACGCCCGCTTTTTTTAGTATTTCTATCGAATAGTCGGATGAACCGGCCGATAAAAAAGACTTGTATGATTCGGGCCCTTTTTCTTTTATATGGTTTGCAAACGCGACGGCGGCGGAAAACCCGGTTGCGTATTGGTACACATAAAACGCGGAGTAAAAATGAGGGATCCGAGCCCATTCCAAATTTATTTGCTCATCTACGATCATATCGGGGCCGTAATATTTTTCGTTAAGGCCGCGGTACAAAAAATTGATCGTTTCCGCCGTTAGCGGTTCGCCGCGCTCCGCCATTTCGTGCGTAAGCATTTCAAATTCGGCGAACATTGTCTGCCGGAACACTGTCCCCCTGAATTGCTCGAGGAAATGGTTTATCAAATAAGCCCGCATTTTTTTGTCAGTTGTTTTATCGAGCAAATGCTCCATCAAAAGCGTTTCATTTACTGTGGAAGCGACTTCCGCCAAAAATATCGTGTAATCCGAATAAACGTACGGCTGCGACTCCCACGAATAATAGCTGTGCATGGCGTGGCCGATTTCGTGAGCGAGGGTGAACATATCGTCGAGCTTGTTTTCGTAATTGAGCAGTATGAACGGATGTACGCCGAACACGCCCCATGCATATGCGCCGCTTCGCTTGCCCTCGTTTTCGTAGACGTCGATCCAGCCGCCGTCCATACCGCGCCCAGCGGTGCCTACATAGTCTGCGCCAAGCGGCGCGAGACCTTCTGCCACTCCTTTTTTTGCCTCGTCATACGAAACCTTCGCGTCAAATGACGGCACAATCGGCGTATATATGTCGTACATATGCAGCTCGGAAACACCGAGGGCTTTTTTGCGCAAGCGCATGTAGGCGTGCATTGCGGGTAAAAATTCATGAATTGTTTCAATCAGATTTGAATAAACGCTGAGGGGAATATTATTTTCAAACAACGCGGCGTCGAGCGCCGATGTAAAATTTTTGCTTTTGGCGAAAAAAACGTCCTTTTTAACGCTCGAAGAATAAAGCGCCGCCAATGTGTTAATTTGCTTTTTAAACGCGGAATAATATGTTTCGAACGCATCTTTGCGCACGCGTCTGTCCTGCGATTCCATAAACGGAATGAAGCGGCTTTGAGTAAGCTCAATCTGCTCGCCGTTTTCGTCCGTTATAAAACCGAACTTCATGTCGGCGTCGGTCATCATGCCGTAAACATTGTCCGGCGCCTGCCCTATTTCCGCCGCATTTGCCAGCAGCTCCTCTACTTCCGCAGACCGTATATGAGAACGTTTGCGTAAAATATTATTCAAATACTGTTTATATTTGCCGTGTAAAGGCAAATCATTTTCGTTTATGCAAAGCAGCTCCGGTTCAACGAACGATACGGCCGCCAAGCATTTTACGAAAAGCCCCTGCGCCATGTCCGCCATGCCTTGGCTCTGCGGAACATTGGTGTCTTCGTCGAGCTTCATTCTGGCGTAAACCATTACCGCCATAAATTTTTCGCTCAACGCGTCCTGCTCGGCAAGGCAGGCTTCAACGTTTGCGCCCGTAACTTTGCCCCTGTACTTGTCCGCGAACGCCGCAGCCAGCGCGCTCGTTTCGTCGAGTGCCGAACGCCACGCTTCGTCCGACCCGAATATGTCGCCGATGCGCCACTTGAATTCGTCAGCGACCTCGCTGCGTTTTTTTTGCTTTTTTTCCATGATAACTCCCCCCAATGCCGATTATTATACCCAATACCCGCAAATCTTTACAAATTTTTTTAACGGTTTTATAATTGTCAAGACAATCCGTGCAAATATTTTTCGGAGGTTTTATGAGCGACGCGTTAAAAGTTTTGATAGTTGCTGCAGAAATGAAGCCTTTTTGCAAGAGCGGCGGTTTGGGCGATGTAATCGGCTCGCTGCCTGCAGCCTTGCGGCAGAGCGGAGTGGACGCGCGGGTGGTGATACCCAAGTACAGGACAATTCCGGGAAGCTTGCTCGCGGGATTGTCATACGTCGACTCGCTTACGATTCATCTATCTTGGCGGACGCAAAGCGCGTCGGTGCTCGCGGTGCAATCGGACGGCATACCGGTTTATTTGATTGAAAACGATTATTATTTCGGGCGCGACCTGTACTACGGAAGCGGAGACGATTTCGAAAGGTTCGCTTTTTTTTCTATGGCGGCTGTAGAGTTGATGGGCAGGATTGATTTTAAAGCGGATGTGGTTCATTTTCACGACTGGCAGACTGGCCTCGGCTGCGTTTATCTGCGTGACATTTACCGCCAATTTTCTTTTTTTTCGAAAATGAAAAGCCTGTTTACAATCCACAACTTAAATTACCAAGGAGTTTTCAACCGAAACATACTTTGGCATGTGGGGCTTAACGACGGCTATTACACAAACGGCGAACTCGAATTTTACGGCAACATAAGTTTTTTAAAAGCGGGCATCGTGTGTTCGGACGCAGTTAGCACCGTCAGCGAAACATACGCGAAAGAAATTCAAACGCCGTCGTTCGGCTACGGTATGGACGGGCTGCTTTGGCGGCGGGGTGCAATTGACGGTAGGCTTTACGGTATATTAAACGGGATAGACACTGCGGCAGAAAATCCGGTCAAGGACAAACGCATATACGTGAACTATTCGACGCGGAGCATCAATAAGAAAAAAGAAAATAAATATAAGCTCCAAGAAGCGCTCGGGCTTCCGCAAGGCGACATTCCGATGTTCGCTGTGGTTTCGCGGCTTGTTGACCAAAAAGGATTCGATATAATTTCGCTTGCGATGGACGAATTGTTAAGCAAAGACATTCAATTTGTCGTGCTCGGCACAGGCGAGGGCCGCTACGAAAATATGTTCAGGCATTATGCGTGGAGGTATCCGCATAAAATGAACGCGTCCATTTTATTTGACGACGTGCTTGCCCAGCGTATATACGCCGCGTCCGACATGTTTATCATGCCGTCGATTTACGAACCGTGCGGGCTCGGTCAGCTCTATGCAATGCGTTACGGCTCGATTCCAATCGCGCGCAAAACCGGAGGGCTCGCGGATACCGTCACGGCTTTTGATCCTGAAACGGGATGCGGAAACGGATTTTTGTTTGAAGATTTTGTGGCAAGCGGTTTAATGTGGGCGGTCAATCAAGCCCTGCATTTTTATCATACCGACAAGTGGCAGCAGATAATTAAAAACGCCATGAAGAGCACTTTTTCGTGGGAAAAATCTGCGGAATCTTACATTGAGTTGTACGAACAATTGAAAAGCGAATAAAAAAACGGCCGAATTTTTCCGGTCACCAGGAGGGTATTATGGATAAATTAAGAAAAGCGCTTGTTATAGCGTTGGTGGCGGTTGCCGCCGCGGCGTTTACGGTTTATTTCGGCAGGCAAGCAAACGCGCAGCCGGGAGACATAAGCGATCCGCTTGTTTCGAAAAGTTATGTGGACGGCGAAATAAACAAGCTTGCCGCGAATATTTTAAGCGGCGGCGTCGCTTCGTCCGTCTTGGGCAATTCGGTTTTGAGCCAAAATGACAGGGATGCAATTATCGCGGAAGTGCTTGCATATATCGTTTTCATGAAGGACGACTTGATGGACGAAATACTGTCGGTCGTTCAGGGCCCGGACGGGCCGATAGACGAGCCCGGACCGGACGGTTTAAAACGATCGTATCTGTTCGTGGTAGAAGAACTTCAGCCGGGGCAAAAAATTATCGGGCGCCAGGGAACCGAATTTATTTTGCGCGGCGGCACGGCAACCGTAATCTCGGGAGTAAACGGACTCGCCGACATAACTCAGGGCATCGAGTTGCTTAACGGGGCGAGCGTAAAAATAAACCATTTGATGTTTACGCCGATGGACGACGGACGCGGCTTAAACATTACGACCAAAGCGTGGGTTATGGTAAAAGGCGAATACTATATTGTAGATTAAAATGCGTTTTATTCGTTTATGGATGGACGGCAGCTTATTTTTTAGAGGGATCGGAGCGCTTCTTGATTTTACGGCGCGTTTATTTGCGGGAAGTTTTATCGCGAACGGTTTTGCCGGCGATGTAAACATAAATTATTTGACGCACAGCCGTTATGTTTCGTTAATAAAATTTATTTTCAACCGTATCCCAAAAGTGATAAATGTCCCCGAACGTTGGCCGAAAAAAATATCGTCATACGCTAACGGAAGCTTTGCTGTTTCGCTTGCCGCCCATGCCGCCGGTCAAAATATACCGCTTCCCTTTGAGTCGGGGCGCACAAAAATTTTTGAGAAAAGTTTATCCGTTATAAAATGGATTGCTGCGGTTTTGCCTGTTTGGGGAACTGTATCGGTTTTGTTTTTCGCGCCGTTTTTACCGACGATGGCGCTTGCGGCGATTGTCGCCGCCTCGTTAGTCGCGGCATTGTTAAGCCGCGAAATTATTGTCGACGCAACAGCGGCCGCGCTGTTGTTTTTTATTGCCGTAACTATTATTTGCGGCTTCGCTTCACTCGCGCCGGCGTCGAGCATACCCATCGCCGTTCTTTCTTCGCTGCTCATAATGTCGTACATTTTAGTCATATCATGTATACGGACAAAAAAAACCGTCGACATTATGTTTTTTTTATTCGCGGTTTCGGCGGCGGCTGCGGGAATTGCCGGTCTGTATCAATTTTTTTTCGGCCGGAACGACGCGAGATGGCTCGACAACGAAGTTTTCGATTATTTAAATCTTCGGGTGTTTTCCACATTCGGAAATCCGAATGTCTACGGCACATACCTTCTGCTTGCCGTTCCGTTTTGCGCCGCATTTATTTTTTACGCAAAAAAACCTCTGTACAAGCTGCTCGCGGCCGCGACTGCCGCACTGCTGCTGATAAATTTGGCGGCCACATATTCTCGCGGCTGTTATTTGGCGCTTGCTGTTTCTGCGCTGGTGTTTGTCCTTTTATGGGAAAAGCGTTTTGTAGTTGCGGCGGCTGCGGTTCTTGCCGCCGCTCCTTTTGTGCTGCCCGCGGCAATGTGGGCGCGGCTTGTAAGCATCGTAAATTTCGCGGACATGGATTCGTCAACGGCTTACCGCGTTTCAATCTGGCAAGCGTCCCTCCGCATCGTTAAAGATTTTTGGATGACGGGATTGGGGCAGGGGATCGAGGCATACAATGTCGCTTATCCTTTCTACGCTTTCAACGCGGTGACTTCGCCCCACTCGCATAACCTTTATCTGCAAATATTGGTTGAAACGGGCGTCATAGGGCTGTCGGCGTTTATTGCGGCGCTCGCGTTTTTTTTCCGCACGCAGTTTACGTTCATGAGGCGGGCCGCAAACGAAAGGGACAGACTTATGTCCGCGGTTACGGTAGCCGCCGCAGTCGGATTTTTATTTCAGGGAATATTCGACCATGTATTTTATAACTACCGCGTCATGCTCATTTTTTTTGTTTTTCTCGGCATTTCAAACGCGTACGCGGCGGTCAGATCGAAGGGGAACTGCGGGCATGAGCAATAAAATTAAGGTTGTCCATGTAATTTCTGATACGAACATCGGCGGCGCGGGAACGCATCTGCTTGTTTATTTGCGCAATTACGACCGCGAAAATTTTTTGGCCGAAGTAATTTTGCCGGAAGATAGCCGGTTGATTCCGGAAATAAACAAAGCGGGCGCAAGGTGCATCGAAGCGAAGCACATTGCCGACCGTTCGTTTTCGTTAAAGGGGATCGCATCGATAAAAAAAATTTTACTTGAAATTAAACCCGACATCGTCCATACGCACGGCTCGTTTTCCGCGCGAAAAGCGGCAAGGCTCGCCGGCAATGCGAAAATTATTTGCACGCGCCACAGCGTGTTCGTACCCGGCGCAAAAGAAAAATTTATCATTTTCAAACTTTTTGCAAGGTTGATCAACAATATTTTTGCCGACGAAATTATTGCCGTTTCGCCCGCGGCAAAAAAAAATTTGGAAGACACTGGCACCGACGGAAAAAAAATTACCGTTATATATAACGGTATCGACGAGATAGAACGGTTAAGCGATAAAGATAAAAAAGAAGCGAAAAAAAGATTTGATTTGCCCGATGATTCGTTCGTTGTTTCGACGATAGGGCGGCTGGTTGAAATAAAGGGGCATGACTATATTTTGGACGCGGCGAAAATAATCAACCGGGAAAAAAACCTCGGCATTATTTTTGTTTTCGCGGGCGACGGGCCGCGTGAGGTGCATTTAAAAACAAGAATCGAAAACGAAAAAATTAGCGGCGTTGTCATGGCGGGATTTTTGCCAGACGTGACGCAGTTGATGAATATCAGCGACGTTATATTGAACGCCTCATACGGAACAGAAGCCACGGGGTTTTCGCTGCTTGAGGGATTATGCGCGGGCGTGCCCGCGCTGGCGAGCGACTTCGGCGGCAACCCCTATGTTGTAAGCGACAACGCGAACGGACTAATTTTTGCGCAAAAAGACGGAGCCGCGATAGCCGACGCGGTCATGCGGGTTTATAACGACCGGCGGCTTTTAAGTAAATTGTCGGAGGGCGCGAGGCTTTCATACGAAAAAAAATTTACGTCAGCCGAAATGATAAAAAAAATGGAGGATGTTTATTATGCCCATGCGAAAAAACGGATATAGGCTCTTTGGTTTAATAAATCCGGTTGACATATTGCTTGCGGCAGCTTTGGCCGCGCTTGTTTATTTCGCTCTGCAGTTTGCCGCGCCGCAGGAGGTTTCCGCGAGAGCCGGAGATTCGTTAATCAGGTATACAATCGAATTGAAAGGCAAGCGGGAGGGGTTTCATGAAAGGATCGAAATAGGGACTGCGCTGTACGACAATGTGCGCGACTTTTTGATCGGTACGATTGTTGACGTCAAGCCTCTGCCGTATTACGAAGAAGCCTTCGATATAGAAGCGTGCATAATCCGCGAAGCTCCCGTCGCGGGATTGGAAAACATTTATATTTTGGTCGAGGCGTCTGCGCAAATAAACGACGGCTCAACTTCCATAGGCCAATATGAAATCGCGGTGGGGCGCGACGTTTTCGTCCGCAACAACCGCATAGCCGGCAAGGGTTTTGTCACGTCGATCGTTAAAATCGGCGAATAACGGTTGGGATGGTGCGCATGAAAAAAATTATCGACGAAAAAGGACGGCTGTTCGGCAAGGTAAGCGTCATAGACATTGTCGTCTTGATAGCGCTGATAGGCTTGGGCTACGGCGTGGGTTACAGGAACGCCTCGCCGGCCATACAGCAGCTCCTGACCGCGGACAAAACATTTTACGTGACGCTTGTATCAGAAAAGGTCAGGCAGTTCAGCGTTGACGCCGTTGAAATAGGCGACGTCTTTTTTAAACAGCATGAACGCCAGCCGCTTGGCAGTGTTGCCGATGCATACAGCGCGGGATCGTTAGACATAATGACCAAACCCGACGGCACCGCCGTGCTCGCGCCGGTCGAGGGGCGTTACGACCTTTACATCGTGATCGAGGCGACGGGCAGCGTCACGGAGTCGGGTTTTTTTGTAAACGGAAACATGCTTGTTTCGGAAGGTTCGGAATTTACAGTGCTTTCGAACCGGATAATGCTGACTGTCGCAACGGTTCATGAAGTGAGCGAGCAGCTGCCCGAAAGATAAGGAGGTTCGCATGATAAAAATATTGTTAAAAACTATGTATGCGTCGTTATTTTTTTGCTTTTTGCTGGTTTGTTCGCGCACGGCGTTGTCTGCGCTCGAAGTGTTATTTGAATATACGGAACGGACGGAAATCGCCCGAGGTGTTTTTTACGAACGCAACCGGCAAATGACGACGCTCGGCATGAGGGACGTACACATACTGTCCGTGCCGCTTAACGACCCGTTTATAAATTTGTCGGCGGCGGAGTCTGCGCGGGAGCTCGGTTTAAAAGAGCCTGCAGCGGATTTGTTAAGGAGCGCCAACGCAATCGCCGGTGTCAACGGAGATTTTTTCGGATTGGCAGGCACTCATTCGCTTTCGTTTGGTCCGATAGCGTCAAACGGACGGCTTCATTCGGTAACCCGCGCGATAAACGCAGATTCTAACGAATTTGCCGCCCTTTTTATCGACAGTTCGAACAATCCGTTTATCGGATTTTTTCGCGCGGAGATACGCTTTTTAAACAACGGCCGCGAAAACATACGCGTGGGAGCCGTAAACAAAGTGACGGACATGGTCAACCCAATTGTCATAACCGCAGAGGCGATGAGCGACACCGCGCAATTGGACAGGCGCTTTCCGGACATGCTCGTAAAAATTGTCGTAGATAAAGGGTCAATCACATATGTTTCTAAAAAAGGAGAAACGGTTGCCATACCTCCGGACGGTTACATAGTCGTGCTCGGCGAATACGCAGACGAACGTGCGCGTTTGTTTGCGGCCGGGCAAAAAGCCGAGCTTCGCGTGACCAACAATTTAAACATTGATTTTAACAATGTGCAGATGTCAATCGGCGGCGGAGGCATAATTTTACGTGACGGTTCTGTCGTGTACGGCGAAGGAACAGTTGTTTCGGGAAGGCATCCGCGAACGGCGGCGGGCTATACGGCTAACGGCCGTCGTTTGATTTTGATGGTGGTGGACGGACGAACACATTCAATCGGAGCTACGCACGACGAGCTTGCGTCGCTGCTTGTCCGCTACGGCGCGCACAACGCGATGCATTTGGACGGCGGCGGCTCGTCGACAATGATTGTAGGAAATTCTGTTGTTAATACGGTTTCAGACGGAGCGCAGCGCAGAATAATAAACGCGCTCGGCATTATCGACACTTCGCCCACAGGCGAGATAAGACGGATCAACATGGAAGTTTCAAGCGCGATGCTCACATTGGGTGCGCTGCTTGAAGTCGAAGTTTTCGGCAGCGATTCATACCTGCATAAAATTGGGATACCGAGCGACGAAATAGTCTACACGATCGGAAACAGGTCGGGAGAGACGCGAGAGTTTACGGGAGGCTCGTTCCAAATTGACAGGACGGATTATGCGTATGTTTCCGCTTCCTATAAAAATTTTAACGCGAACCATTTAATAAGTGTGGTCGAAATATCGGAGCTTCGCAGCCACATGCAAAATATTCAAGTGCGCGAAGGTGAAACGGTTCCGCTGTCGTTTACGGGTATCGGGCCCTCGGGCGAAGAAATTTTCATACCCGGCGCGTCGGCCGGGCTTGTAACAAATGTTGTGCCCGCTTCGCTCGGCACAGTAAGAAACGGTGTGTTTTACGCGGCTGCGGGCAGGACCGGAACGGGTTATCTGCGCTGCGGCCTTAACGGAATATATACGTTCGTACCGGTCACGGTGGGCGTTAATAATCTTGAGTGGCCGTTGTTCGCGCGAATGACGCCAATTTTTTATATGCAGTACCCTGCTCGGCCGTCCGGCGGCAGCGTCCGCTACACGTCTGATTTGCCTGAAAACGCCGGCCGGGTAGCAAGGCTTGATTATTCGTTTGACGTAAGCGACGAGCCGCAGGATTCCGGTTTATTAATGGTCGGCTCGCTTCAAGCCTCAATCGACGCTTCGGCCGTCCGCCTGCGCGTTTACGGCGACGGCTGCGGCTTGTGGCTGCGCGGGCGCGTTACCGACAGCACGGGCAAAATCTTTCGGATAGATTTTACTTTCGCGGTTGATTTCGAGGGCTGGCAAATATGTGAAGCCGAATTGCCGAACGATTTGAAACCGCCGTTTAGGCTCGACTATATTTATTTGCATATGGAAGAAAACAATCAGCCGTTAAAAGGGACGGTCTTTTTCTCGAGGCCCGAATTGCTTTCGTTGCCGAAGAACGAACGAAAACTTCCCGAAAGCCATGTTTTTACGGACAGAATGCGCGAAAATTTAAGCGGAGCAAAAAACGAATACTATGACGCGGATTTGAACATCGCAGGGCTCGAATACGACGCATATTCGTTTAACCGCGCGGGCATAATAAAAATGACGGCGGTAAACGGCGGAATATTTTCTGCGGATATGCGGCAGTGGTCGAAATTTTCGCGCGACTTGGCAATGTATTCGCAGAGGTTTGTCATTGTACAGCTCGACGCAAATCCCGAGTCGTTTTCGCAGGCAAAGGAACGTGAACTTTTACATTCCGCATTAGTTGCGCAGCGTGATACCGGCAAAACGGTTTTTGTCGTCGCGCCGAATACGGTAGGCAACCGTCTGCACGAATGTGTGATTACAGACGGCATCAGATACATTAACGCGCCTGCGGGTTCGACGGTCAGGTTCAGGGTCGAAGGCAACAGGATATCGTACGACATAATCAATGAGTGACTGTTTGGGATTGAATGATTTGGAAAAACATTTTGTCAGAAGGCTGCAGCTTAATAAGTCATGTAATACTCGTGACGTCGGTTTTTATGTGGCAAGTGGAGGCTGCGTTATAAAACCGAACGTTTTGGTCAGAAGCGAAGCGATCGCTTATACAGAAGGGCCCGACATAAAAAAACTTGCCGATTACGGAATAAAAACCTTTATCGACTTGCGCTGCGAATATAATCAAGAGCATGACCTTAGCGAGCTTGTCCGTTACGGAATTGCCTACAAAAAAATCCCGATGCTCGCAGACGATTCAAACTGGGATTATGTGAAGTGGCTCGACATTTACGCGGCTAATATAAAAAAAATAATCGAAGGCATTTCGGAGAGCCTGCCCGCAGGTGTTTTGTATCACTGTTGGGGAGGCAAAGACCGTACGGGCGTGATCACCGCGTTTGTCCTGCTGTTGTGCGGCGTTGCGGAAGAAGACGTGATAGCGGATTATGCGCTCACCGCGGTTTACATCCATAAGGGCGCACCGTTCGAATGGACAAGCTCCGAAACCGCCAACCCATGGTTTATGTATAACTTTTTGCATCATTTAAAAAAACTGCATAAAAACGCAAAAAAATATCTGCTTTCGATCGGTGTAAAAAAAACATGCATAAATAAAATAAGAAAGTGCCTGATGCAAAAATATGATTAAACCGAACGAAAAAGTGTTGATGACACTGATGGGCATGGAGATCGGCGGCGCCGAAACGCATGTGCTCGAATTATGCAAAGCGTTAAAACGGACGGGTATGCAGATTTTTGTCGCTTCAAACGGCGGCGCGTACGAGCAGGAGCTTGCCGCGCACGGAATCGTTCATTTCAACGTACCGCTTCATAATAAAAACCCGTTTAATATGCTCAAAGCCTATTTGATGCTGAAAAAAATCGTCAAGCAAAACAACATCATGCTTGTGCACGCACATGCGCGGATACCGGGTTACTTATGCGGCAGACTGCAAAAAAAGCTGCGTTTCCGTTTTGTTACCACGGCGCATTGGGTTTTTTCAACGAGGTTTCCGCTTAACGTGCTGACCGATTGGGGCGAACTGAGTTTATCGGTCAGCGAAGATATAAACAAATATCTCATGCAAAACTACCGCGTGCCCGAAAAAAATATTTTTTTGACGATAAACGGGATCGATACGGATAAATTTTCACCGGGTACAAATTACGAACCGCTTAAAAAAGAGTTTCCGTCGCTGCGGGAGCGGCGTTTCAATATCGTGACGGTGAGCCGCCTCGACAAGGACAGGTCGCTCACGGCGCGTTTGCTGATAGCCTCCGTGCCGAAGCTGCTTGAAATCAATCCGAACATAGCGGTTTACATCGTGGGCGACGGAAGCGAATTCGATTCGCTAAAAAATGAAGCCGAAAAAATGAACAAAATATGTCCCGTTGTTTTTTTAACCGGTTCGCGTACCGATATTCCGATGTGGGTCGCGGCGGCGGATGTTTTCGTAAACGCGAGCCGTTCGGCGCTCGAAGCGATGTCTGCGGGCAAACCGTTAATCGCGTGCGGCAACGAAGGCTATATGGGTATATTGACCGAAGAAAAATTGCGGGACGCTGCAGGCACTAATTTTTGCTACAGGGGATACTTAACGGCGGACGCCGAAAAATTAACGGCGGACTTGACAGAGATAATGCAGATGAACGCGGCCGAAAAAAAACGCCTGGGCGAAGCGGGCCGCGAATTTGTCATGCAAAATTATTCTGCGGACAAAATGGCATCAGATGCGCTCGAGGTTTATAAAAAAGTTAAGGCGTCGCCGTACAGGAGGCGGAAAAAATATACTTCTGACGTGATGGTTTCCGGTTATTACGGTTTTAACAACAGCGGCGACGACATGCTGCTGCAGGCAATCGTCGAGGACATGCGCGAATTGAAGCCCGACATAAAAATTACCGTGCTGTCCATGAAGCCGCGCGAGACAAAAACGCAGTACGGCGTTGACGCCGTGCAGCGGTTCAACCTTCTTGCCGTATGGATGCGCCTGCGGAAAACCAAGATGCTCGTCACGGGCGGAGGCAGCCTTATTCAGGACGAAACAAGCACGCAGTCGCTTCTGTATTATTTATGGGTGATACGCGCGGCAAGCCGCCTCGGGATAAAAAACATGCTGTACGCGAACGGTGTGGGGCCGTTGATTAAGCAAAAAAATATTGAAAGGGCCAAATGTATTTTAAACCGATTGGATCTGATAACAACGCGCGACGAAGAAGCTGCGGAGCTGCTCGGAAAAATCGGGGTGGACGCTCCGTTTATACAGGTAACCGCAGACCCGGCTTTTTCGTTGAAAAAAATAAACGACAGCGACTTTGAACGCGAATCCGAAAAATATTTTTGCGTCGCGGTAAGGGGCTGGAGCCAAAACCCCGACGGTTTCGAAAATGAAATCGCCAAGTTCGCGGACAGCGTCGCTAAGCGGTACGGCTATTCCGCGCTGTTTGTACCGATGCGACCGTTTGAAGACACGGCTGTATCAAAAAAAATTATTTCGCTGATGGACCGGCCGGCGCGGCTTATCGAAACGGCGCCCGGAATCGAAGGTAACAACCGCATAAGATATTTAACCGGCTGCGCCGAGTTTGTGCTTGGGATGCGTCTGCACACGCTTATATATGCCGTTAACGGCGGTGTGCCCGTTATAGGGATAGTTTACGACCCAAAAATTTTGCATCTTCTCGGAACGTTTAATCTGCGCTATCACATGCCGGTATCGCAGGCAAAGGCCGAAACGCTGATCGGCTTCGCAGACGAAATAATTGCGGAGCGCGATAAAATTTCTTCGGCAATAAATTTAGTCGTGCCTGCGGAAAAAGAAAAAGCCGCGAAAAACGCGGCGATGTGTTTGTCTCTGCTCGGCGAATAATTTATCTGTGCAATCCTTTTTTAAAAGCATCGAGGGTTTCGGCTGTTTCGTCCAGCCAGTACGGGCGCGACTCGACGCCTTTTAAATCCGGGCGGAAATCGTGATCGGCATAATTAAACCAAACCGCGGCCGCAAGCCGCGGATATTTTTTTGCGTCGAGCGCATCAAACATACGCTCGATCCAGCGAGTTTTATCTCCGCCGTGGGAGCTTGACGCGAACTCCGTAATTATCCAGGGGAACGCGTCGAACAGCCCGCCGTAATGGTTTACTGCCTCGTCGTAAATCGAATTGAACTCGCGCCATTTTTCGCCGAACACGTCCGCGTAGTAGGTGCCGTTGTTATAGCCGGTCAAACCGAACATATGGACATATTCGTTGCCCGGATAATACGCGAGGTAACTGTTCCAGCCGTTTGGCGGGCAGTCGCGGTCGTTGGGGTTAAAAATCCATATTGCGTTGTCTACGCCTTCGTCTTTAAAAATATTATAAATCATACGCCAATTTTGCACGAACAGCGCAGGGTCGAGCAAATTATTTACCCCGCCGTAGCTCGTCCAGTCAGAATTCATCTCATTGTTCAAACGGAATAAAAACGGATGGCCGAATTCTTTTGCGGCGCGTGCGATCGCCGTAATTTCTTCGCGGAAACCTCCGCGCACCGAATCAAGCAGCGGCGACTTGGCATACAGATCCTCGTTGTTATTTAAAGTCAACTGGAACGTAAGCTGCACGAGCCTGCCCTCGCTGTGGCAACGGCGCATATATTCATGCGGGAACGGCTCGTTTAAATGAAAATATTTTAAGACCAATTCAAATTTGAAATCCAATTCTGTTTCGAGGGCACAAAGATTGTCTCCGCCGTCAAAAATTCCCCACATCAAACGATCCGGATTTTCAAACCGACCGTA
>WRDG01000004.1 GCA_009783525.1 Defluviitaleaceae bacterium
AAAATTTATTTCGAGGCATTGGTACGCTTATGCGTACGAGCAGTTTGAAACCTACACCGACGACGTGGAATTTTTGTTGAAGGTTTTGCGCGAAAACACGGACGGAACGCCGCAGAATATTCTTGAAGTTGCTTGCGGCGGCGGGCGTATATGCATCCCATTGGCACAGGCGGGCCACATAGTCACCGGCTTTGACGCGGACGAGTTTATGCTGCTGCGCTGTTACCGAAAAATGGAAGACGTCGCGGGCATCACATGCTACCGGGCCGACGCGCTTGAAGCCGATTGGGGCGGCGGGTTTGACGTTGTGGTACTGGCGGGAAATATCCTTATAAACATCGAAACCGAAACGGACTACGCCGAAGCGCAGCAGACCTTTATACGCAAAGCGGCGGCGGCGCTGCGCAAAGGCGGCCGTTTGTTACTAGATTACGACCAGCACTCAAATGCGTCGGCGGTAAAAACTTTCAACCGCTTGGGCGAAAGCGGACGCATGGATGAAGATTACGATTACACCGACGAACTGGGCACAAAAGGAAAATTCAAAAACTACGGCGGCGTGTACGACCCCGTGACGCGCATCTGCACATGGGCAAGCCATAAAGAATTGCTGACGAACAACGGGGAGCGCATCATCGAATCCACGGCGGGGTATAAACACATACCATCGTTGAAACAGGTCTACGGTTGGCTTGCAGACGCGGGGCTTGCCGTCGAAAAAACTTACGGCAACTACTCCGCAGAGCCGCTCGACGAACGGCACACAAATTTTGTAAGGGCAACGATTTGGGCAAGGAAGGGATGATTTTGTTTCGCGGCAACATATTAAACTCACACATTAACGTGGGATGAGATACGACCCTTTATGTACGTACGGTCGATCCGCTTGATGGATTTTTGCCCGGGCTCTTTTAATCGGAAGACTTTACGATAAAACAGTCCATGCTCGACGAAGCAAAATATTGGGTTGCCGCAGGTTTTGCGTTGTTTCGGAACGTCATGCAAGACACGGCGGAAAAGTTTATATCAAGCGCAGCCGCACGTTTTAGCTTTCCATATTCGCTTTTTTTGCGTTCGAGTGCATCAATGACAAAAATACGCAGAAGCAATTTTGCTCCATTAGTGGTTTCAATGAGATATTTTTTATCGCCCGACCAACCTTTGTTAAGCGGTTCGATTTTTACAAATGAATCATATCCGGGAATATCGTGCATTTAATCAAATACCACTGTTTTCGCAACCCAAGAACCGTTTTTGTTCGCACCAATACGGTCAATTAACCCTTCGTCTTTAAGGGTTTTAATATTGCTCTTTATGTTTCGTTCGGAAATCCTTGTTTTTTCGGATAATGCTTTTATCGTTATTTTAGGATTTTCTTTCATAAATCGGATGATTTGTTTTTGAGTTTCGTTTATGGTGATGTTTATGGTGATGTTGGCATCACTATAAAATATAACTCGCAGTCCGCTACCTTCGCCAAGAATTTCAAATTCCGGCTTCGGCTTTCCTGCGCTTATATTTGAATTAATAATTTTTTCGATACCACGCCCCCAAGCCTCGGTCATGCCGGAACGGAAAAATACTCTGGCTATTTCGGGGTTGTGCGGCGTTGATGTACGTGTTGCAAGCAATTTTTCAACCGTCCAATTTGTGGGAAAACTACTGCTGTTGAAAATCGTGATTTTATCGTCATATACTCTTATTTGAATAGGATTGTCGGAAGTATAATCTTTGTGGACGATGGCGTTCAAAACTGCCTCGCGCATAGCATCACGGTTGACAGGATAGGTTTCTATCCGTTGCAATCCTTGATAGCTGATAATGCCCTTGAAATATTTATCAAACAACATATCAACGACTT
Organism: Defluviitaleaceae bacterium; assembly: GCA_009783525.1. Taxonomy (GTDB): domain Bacteria; phylum Bacillota; class Clostridia; order Lachnospirales; family WQUN01; genus WRDG01. Next base: position 1,862 of record WRDG01000004.1, read on the forward strand.
TATCGGGCATTGTTATCAACGGCCCGTTAATTTCGTCTTGGAACACCAAATCATCATCCGTTTTGAAATAGCCTATTTTTACATATGCACCTGTTACCCATTTTTCGGGGTCATCATGGAAACATAATATCGCCGCGCGTTTGAGATACTTGCCGTCAAATAATTTCAACGTATCGACAAGCTGTTCATCGGTAATTTCTAAGTCTTCAGCGGCAAGCCTGTTACGCGCAAGAGCCTTTTTACGAAAATCACGGAACGCCACAATATCTAAATCGGGTGCGTTCACATGGGGTACAGGTGCAGAATCCCATGTACGCCCATATTTACGCATGACAAATTCGTCCAATGCAATGCCCGTCAACTCTTGCAACGTGCTACCCGAACGAAAATAATATTTGCCCCGATAACTGATGGGGTTGGGGTATTGCATTACATCAATCGCTATAAAGGGCAAATTGTTTTCAAAGAGCAGATTTATTTCGGGAATAATGCCCATTGTTGATTTGATTGTATTGGGCAAATCATCCAACATCTTTTGAGCGTTATCAAGCCCGATAACCTTACCGTTATTATTTTTGCCTATTTCCAAACGACCGCCTTGAGCGTTGGCAAAGCCGCATATCCATTTAAGCAATTCTTTATCCCGTTTCGATTTCCAGTCAATTTGTTGATGTTCCATCACGGCTTTCCTCCTGTTTTAAGGCTTCGGTTTTTGGCTTGCGTCCGTTTTTATTCCGTCAATCAGGTGTTTTTACCGCATCATTTGGAATCATCCATACACGACCAAAGCGAACAGCACCTATTATTTTTACATTGGCGCACATAAATTGTTCTTGCCGCGCTTGCACTCCCCATTTACTGGCGGCTTCGGCTACGCGCAAAAAATTTTTAACAAGCGGTAACGGTTCACTCCGCCGGTTCCGCAGCGGCCGGCAGGGCGATGATCTCGCGGCCGGAGATGCCGTGGAGGTCGCCGCTGATGCCGTACAGGCTGCCCGTTACTTTTTGCAGGATTTTTTCTTGCGCGGCCCAGCGGCGCTGGGCTTGTTTTTTTTCGGCGTCGAGTTGGACCGCGAGTTCGTCGTAAGATTCGATTATGTAGCGGATGCGGTTTGCGAATTCGCCGCCGGTCAGATAGTTGTAGAGCATCTCGACCTTGACGTCCTTGCCTTCGGCGTTGCGGTTGGCGACGGCGACGCGCGCGCATATCTCGCGCAGCAGCGCGGCGAGCATCATGGCGTAGCGCGGCTTCACGAGCCAAATGTTTTCCGCGAGCTGCTTCCAGTCTTCGCCGCCGTCCGCAGGGGCGAACACGATCACGCCTATCTGCGCTTTTTCTGCGGCGAGCTCGTCTTTTAGTTTGCCGAGCCATGCGGACTGGTACGATTTCGCGTTTTTACATTCCCATAAAATGAGGCCGCAGTTAGGGTAATAAATTTCGTTTACGGTTTGCCGTATGTCCGAGCCGCGCTCGCCTTTTTTAACTTCTTCGATCGTGTCCGCCGGGAACCATTCGCGAAGGTTGCGTTCGACGTCGAGCTCCAGTATCTCGCCCTGAAGCTGCTGCGAGCCCTGCTCCGCCAAAAGTTTCGCGGCGGTCATTTGCTCGCGCAGTTTGTTTATCGTCTCTTCCTGCTCGCGGATTTTCGTGTTGAAATTTTCGCTTGCGTCGCGGGCCGCTTCTTCGCGGATCGATTTTTCTCTGCTTACGAGTTCGCGTTTCGCGGCAAGCTCCGCATCGTCCTTCGCTTTGTTTGCGCGCGAAAGCTCTTCGAGCAGAGATGTCATCTGTTCGCGCAGCTGTTTTTCGCCGGCGCGTGAACTCTCCGCAAGCCTGCGGAATTTTTCCGTTTCGAGTTCGGCGGCCTGTTTCGCCTCTGCCAGCGCAAATTCTTTTGCCTGAGCCGCTTTGTTTATTTCATGCTGGGCTTTTTGGCGTTCGCGGGCGATGTCCGCTTCGCTTGACTGCTTCGCGTCGGCAAGCGCGTTCTGCACGGCCTTTACCGTGTTTTTTTCGAGGTGTTCGACGTACTGCTTGTTGAGCCGCTGTTTTTCTTCCTCTACCGCTTTTTGGAATTCGTCTTCCATCAAATGCGATATCGATTCCGAAATCTCAAACGTCCTCTTGCAGTACGGACAGACGACTGTGTTCACATTCACGGCAGACACTCCTTTTTGTTGTTCGCGTCAAATAAGTTCATATTGAAAAAACGTCCGCGGAATTTTTTTTTTTTATGATTTATGTATGACGTTGTTCGCGTCGCATAAATTATTATTTCAAAAACGTCCGCGGCATTTTTATTTTTTTATATAAATCCGCGGTACGCGCTTGCCTACGCCGCAGATTATTTCGTAGCCGATGGTGCCTATGTGCGCGGCGAGTTCGTCCGCCGTAATTTCTTCCGCGCCCTGCCGGCCGATAAGAACGGCTTCGTCGCCGGGCGACACGCCGGGGACGTCCGTCACGTCCGCCATGCACTGGTCCATGCAGATCGCGCCTATAAGCGGTGCGCGTTTACCGCCCACCAGCACATGCGATTTGTTTGAGAGCAGCCGCGGGTAGCCGTCCGCGTAGCCTACCGGCAAAGTGGCCACGACCGTTTCGCGGCGCGTGACAAAACTGTGGCCGTAGCTCACGCCGCTGCCCGCGGGCAGGGTCTTGACCATGCCAACGCGGGTCACCAAGCGCATTGCGGGCTTGAGGTTAAGCTCGGCGCAGGCGTCTTTCATTTCGGGCGAGGGCAGCAAGCCGTAAAGCAGTATGCCTATGCGGATCATGCCGCAAAAAACGCAGCTACTGACGTCAAAATTATTTTCGCGCCAATAATCGCGGCGGCTTTGGAGCGTCTGCGAAAACGCGCCGGAGTTTCCGGTATGAAGGGCGGGCGGCTTTATGCCGAGCGATCCGAGTTCGCTTGTCATTTGCGCGAAGCGGCGGTGCTGCTCCATCATGAACGAGGCGTCCGCCGCGTCCGACGTTGCGAAGTGAGTGTATATGCCCGCCGTTTCCAAATGCCTGTCCGAAAAAATATCCGCCGCTTCTTTTGCGGAGCCCGGCAAAAAACCGAGCCGGCCCATGCCCGTGTCGATTTTTATATGGATTTTTGCGCGCGTGTTTTGCGCGGCGGCGGCGGCGGAGAGCATCCGCGCCGTTTCAACGGAAAAAACAGTTTGCATGAGTCCGTGGCGCACCGCTTCGGGCAGCAGCTGTTCGGGCGTGTAACCCAGCACTAAAACAGGCGCGGTTATCCCGCGCCTTTTGAGTTCGATCCCTTCTTCGCACAGCGCCGTGCCGAAAGCGTCCGCGCCGCAGGCAAGCAGCGTCTCCGCGGATTCGGCCGCGCCGTGCCCGTAGCCGTCCGCCTTTACCACCGCCATCAGCTTTGTCCCGCGCGGGACGCGGCTGCGTACCTGCGCGTAGTTATGCGCGAGGCTCGCCAAATTTATTTCGGCGTGTGCGCGGACGTATTCCATTTACAGCGCGACCGAAGCGCCGTTTTTGTCGCACGACTCGCGCTCCGCTTCCGCTATGCGGATCGTGTCTCTGTGGCTTTCGAGCAGCGGTATGCAGTCGTAGTTATTTAAGTCATTTAAATATTCGTAAAACAAACGGAGCTCTTTATAGTATGCGGGTTCGCTCGACAGCTCCGGCTCGTAGACCTTGCCGTCGTTTGGACAGACCTTGAACTTTCCGTTGCCGAGCACGACTGCGCCGCGTTCGAAGTTGACGCGAAACAACATTTCGAAACCGTAGCCGTCGCCGTTTATCGTCCAGTCGTCCTGCGCGTTTATCACCATGTCGCCGTAAAAATAATTGGTGCTTACCGCGTCGTAGCCGCTGCCGGGGAACACGACGCGACCTATCGACGAGACGCTTTTTGGCACGCCGAACAGCCAGTTGATTGCGTCCACGTCGTGGATGTGCTGGTCAAGCAGCGCGCCGCCGCTTTTTTCGTTGGTCAAAAGCCAATTTTGCCATGACCACCTCGGCGTTTGGCCGCCCCGGAAAAAATATCCCGATATGCATTTTCCGAATTTGTTTTCGTCCACGACGCTTTTTAAAAATTCGTAGACGTTCCAATAGCGGAGCGTGTGGCCGATCATCAGCTTCATGCCCGTGCGTTTTGACGCGCTTATCATTGTGCCGCACATTTCGGACGAAATTGCCATCGGCTTTTCGCAGAACACATGCTTGCCGGCCTCCATCGCGCGCACCGACGCCGGCCCGTGCAGGTATGTGGGCAGGCAAATGTCTATTGCGTCGAGTTGTTCGCACGCAATCATCTCGTCCATGTCGTTGTAAAGCGAGTACGCGGACAGATCGAAGCTGCCCGAACCCACTTTGATGTTGCCTTGCGTCGCAGCTCCCGCTTTAAATTTTGCCTCGTCAACGTCGCACACGGCGGCGAGTTTGACAGGCAGCCCGTCCTTTTCCATTTGCTGATACGTGTTTAAATGACCCGCGCCCATAAAACCGAGCCCTACCAACCCAACGTTAAACATGCGGCCCTCCGTTACCCGCCGAAGCGGAAATTTTATTTGTTTAAATTGTAGCACAAATATTTGTGCCCGCAAAAGACGCTGTCGTTTTTGAAAAAGGTTTGCGCTTGGCGCGGTTAACGCATTTTTTTGGCGGCTTATTTTTTTGCGCCCTTCATTTTTTACGTTGTGCATGCTAAAATTTTTTGCGTAAATGCGGCGGGTAGATGAGTATTAAGTATTCGATGATTAACTAGATTTTGCGCGAGAAAAATCCCGGAATTAGGGGATTTTTCGAAGTGCAAAATCGGCATTTTGCAATTAATCATCGAATACATAAATAATCTGCCGCCGCAAATGTGCGAGAGGTTTGCGGATGGATTTTGACGAGGCTGTAAAATTTATTGAGGGCTCGCGTTCGCGCGGGATTAAACCGGGGCTCGAACGCATAACAGATTTGCTCGGGCGGATGGGCAACCCGCAGGCGCATTTAAAATTTTTACACATAGCGGGAACAAACGGCAAGGGTTCGGCGGGCGCGATGCTCTCGAAAATTTTATGCGAAGCAAATTACAAGACGGGCTTTTACAATTCGCCGTACATAAAAAGCCCCGTCGAATCTTTATTGATTGACGGATATACAGTCAGCGAAGATTTGTTTGCCGACGCAGTAGGGGCCATAAAAAAATTTGAAGTTTTTATGGATGACAAGCCTACCGAATATGAAATACTCACGGCTGCCGCGTTCGAATGCTTTATGCGCGAAGGCTGCGTCGCGGTGGTGCTCGAGGCGTGCATGGGCGGACGGCGCGACGTGACAAACGTGATCGCGCCGAAAAATCTGCTTGCCGCAATAATTTTACAGATAGGGTTGGACCACACGAAATATTTGGGGGACACAGCCGAAAAAATCGCGCGCGAAAAAGCGGGCGTCATCAAACGGGGCCGGCCGATCGTGCTGTACGAGCAGGCCGATTCGATAATGGACGTCGTTAAGGACGAAGCAAAAAAAAATAATTCCGAATGTTATGTCGCGCACTTGTCCGCTGCGGACGGTTATAATGTTTCTCTCAGAGGGCCGCACCAAAAACGCAACGCGGCCGCGGCGGTCACTGCGGCGCGGCTGCTTAACGGCTGCGGTTTTAACATAAGCGAACTTGACATAAAAAACGCGCTTGCGCGTGTAAATTGGCCGTACCGGACAGAAATAAAAAACAGAAACGGCTGCCGCTGCCTGTTCGACTCGGCGCACAATCCGGACGGTGTTGCCGCGCTCGCTGAATTGATTAAAAATGACTATCCCAAAACGGAGGTTGTTTTTTTGGCGGGGTTTTTGCGCGATAAAGATTATGTTTCGATGCTTAAAATTATAAAGCCGCTCGGCAAAACAATAGTTTGCGTCACGCCAGACAACCCGCGCGCGCTGCACGCGGAAGAGCTGCAAAAAGTTTGCGTGGAGTTGGGATTTTTTGCGGAGACGGAAAAATGTTCGCCGGAAGCATTAATAAAGGCGGCGGCGATCGCAAATAACAAAAAGCAAAATCTTGTCTGCGTTTTCGGCTCGCAGTACATGCTGCAAAATGTTTAGCATATGTAAACCTCTGTAAACCTCTGTTAACATCTGTAAAAACGGCTTAGACGGTTGGGCATCGTAAAAATATTCCCGGCCGGCGCAAGCTTAAATTTCCAAATGAAATAAAAAGGCGCGGATTTTTTTTATGTACCGACAAAAAATTTATTCGCTGCTGCTGCCCGGCAGCGTCACGACAAAAATGATTGCGCGTTTGGCGCTGCTTATAGCACTGGAAGTTGTATTGACCAGGATCGGCTCGTTCACATTTATGCAAACCGTCAGAATAAGCCTCGGGTTTTTGCCCGCGGCCGCGGCGGCTGCCATGTACGGCCCGCTTGCGGCGGGGCTGTGCTATGCGGCGGGCGACGTGATCGGTTCGCTGCTGTTCCCGATTGGCGCATATTTTCCGGGCTTCACGGCCTCCGCGTTTTTGTCGGGATTTATTTACGGGCTGTGCTTTTACAAAAAAAAACCGTCCGCCGTCCGCATTGCAATCGGGGTGCTGGGCGTGAACGTTTTTATTAACCTGCTGCTCGACACATATTGGCTCACGTTTATTTTAGGCGGCACGTTCGCGTCGCTCGCGCCTCTGCGGCTCGTGCGCTGCGCGGTTATGGCGCCGCTTTCGTTCGTTACGGTGCTTGCCGTTTGGAAAACCGTAAAAAAAATCGATACACCTGTCAAGGAGACGCTTCATGTGACAAAAAAAATTTCGGATGATATTTTGCTCGCGGAAAAAATCGAAAAAAAATATAAAGCGCCCGTGCTGTGCGGCGTGACCGTTTCGGCGCGCGCGGGCGAAATAATCGGGCTCGCGGGCGAAAACGGCTCCGGCAAAAGCACTTTGTTGTCTGTTATGGCGCAAACGGCGAAGCCGGACGGCGGCCGCGTGATCATATGCGGCGAAAACGCCGAAAAAAATCCCGGGCTTCTTAAGCGCTGCGTCGGCTACGTGCCGCAGGAGAACACGCTGTTCGAACATTTGACTGTAAAAGAAAATTTAAAATTGTGGGCGGCCGTTTACAAAACCGATTGGCAAAACGCGCTGCCTTTTTTATTTCCCGAAGACTCCGATGAAAAAAAAGAAAGCCTGCTTAAAAAAAAGGCAGCCGATTTATCCGGCGGAACAAAAAAAAGACTGTCGATCGCGCTTGCTCTTATGCACGACCCGAAACTTTTGCTGATGGACGAGCCGTCCGCCTCGCTCGACATCGGTTTTAAAGCGCGGCTCGCCGAGCTTATAAGCGGCATGAAAAGCCGGGGGCGCACGGTGGTGTTCGCGTCGCACCATCCCGACGAACTTTTACTGTGCGACCGCATTTACGTGCTAAAAAACGGCGCGTTTATTTACGAGGGGCCGCCGTCCGGGCTCGGAAGCGGCGAAGGTTTTACGTCCGCGCTTTACGCGCTTATTAAACCGTGACGCGCCTGCTGCTTTACGAAGCCAAGAGATGCCTGCCCGAATATAAAAAGATGCTCTTCTTTTTAGCGGCTGCGGCGGTTTTTTGCGCTGTTTTGGCGCATGGCGTGCGCGTCGTCATCGAGCGGGGCGCGCCGCTCGAAAAATTTACCGTGGGGGTCGTGGACAACGACAGGTCGCCCGAGTTTCAAATACTGCTCGATTTTTTTTACGAGCATGCGGATCTTGCGCCACTTGCCGAAGACGAGGCGCGCGCGCTGCTTGCGGCGGGCGAGATACCGGCTTACGCCGTTTTCCCTGCGGGATTTTCGTCAAACATAATCACGGGCGCAAACAGGCCTTTTTATTTATACGGCGACCCGAACAAGCCGCTTGCCGTTTCGGCGGCGAAGCTTCTGACGACTGCGGCGTCCGCTTTTTTATCGGCGTCGCAGGCGGGCATATACGCCGCGATGGATTTCGCGGAAGTTAGCGGCATGAAGCGCGGCGAGGTAATGGACGCATTGTTGTATCCGGTCAATGTCGCGTTTATAAAACAGTTGCTCGCCTACGAAAACTTTTTTGATTCGCGTGTTCAATCGGTAACCGACGGCTCGCTCCCGCCCGCCGTCAATTACGGCGTGCTCTTCGCGTCGTTCTGGCTCGTCGCAGTGCAGGCGGCGTTCGTTTCGTCGTACCGGGGCTATAACCGCGCGGTCATGGCGAGGCTTAAAATTGCTGGCGTTTCGGGAGTAAAGGTGCAGTTGATACGGCTGTACGGCTCGGCGGTTTTTATGGTGCCCGCTGTTTTGGCCGCAGTTTGCGCCGCGGGTATTTTGGGATTTAACGAAATGACGGCCGCAGTTTTTTTCGGCGCGGCTGCCTATGCGGTGTGCGCGGGCGCATACGGTTTGACTGCGGCTTCGGTTTTTAAAAGCGACGGCGCGGCGGGGATTTTTATTTTCGTTACTTCTTTTTTTATGCTGTTTACTTCCGGAGGGCTCGTGCCGGTTTCGTTTCTGCCGCAGTCCGTGCGGAGGCTCGCGCCGTTTTCTTTGCACTACTGGGCGGCCGAAGCTTACGCCGGAAATATTTTTTCTGTTGCCGTGCTTTTTTCATGCGCGGCTATTTTTTTTGGGGTGATTTGTTTTGCGTCTGTTTTTTTTACTGGCAAGGGCGAAGCTTAAAGCAATTTTTAAACCTTCGTACGCGGCGGCGCTGTTGATTTTTCCGGCGGCGGTTGTTTGGCTCGGCACGGTCTTGCCGAACGGCGGCGGGCTCGGGATAAATGTTGGCGCGATGGCGGCGGGCGGCGCCCAAAGCGTTGCGGCTCTTAACGCAATGCAAATGTTTGCGGGCAGCGACTGCATAATTACCGTGTATGAGGATGAGGAGCAGATGCGGCTCGACACCGCCGCAATGAAGCTTGCGTGCTCGTACCTGTTCGCCGACGGCGGCGTTACGGCGTACAGGTCACCCATGTCCGCGACAGACTTCATGACCGATTTGCTCGCGGCAAGCGCGCATGTTCATTCGAGGTCCGGCGAAATAAGCGCGGCTCCCCTTTACCCCTACAGAGAAATTTTTTACGGGCACGGCGTTGCGGACATACCCGCCGCGGTTCAGTCGATCGCCGAAGAAATATTGAGCGGCGGGCTGCTGCTGGAGTATGTGTACATTGACGGTTCAGTTTACGAATCGGGAGCGCGGGTGGAGCAAGCTCCGCAAACTTACGGCGCGGCCGAGGGCGCGGCTGCGCTTTGCGCGTTGCTTGCGGCATTGTTCGCGCCGCTTGCGGCGCTTTTCGCGCAGGCCGGAACAGGAAACGCCTCCGGAGTTTTTTCTTCAAACAAAAAAAAAGAAACGCGGCTGCGTTCTGCGGGCGTGAGCGGCGTGCTGTTAAACCTGTCTGACTCTGCGGCCGTGTTCGTTTCTTCGTTTTTATGCTTGGCGTTGATTGCCGCCGCGCGCGTTTTATTTTTGCCCGGCCCGCACTACGGGCTCTACGGCGAATTTTTGCGCGCGGCGGCTTATTCGTTTGCGTTGGCCGGTTTTTGCGCGCTGCTTTTTGATATTGTGCCGGCCGGCATGTACGTTGCGGCGGTCATGTTGATTTTCGTTTCGGCCGCGTTGTTCGGCGGCGCGTTTTTTGATTTTGGCGAAATATTTTCATCATTGGAATTTGTCCGGTATTTTTTTATCAATTATTATTTCATGCAGGGCATGCACGGCTGCCTCGCGGCGATAGGCGCCGCGTGCTTCGCCCTTTCGTTTTTAAACGTCAGCTTCGGTTTTGCCTCACGACGCGCGTGACGACGAGATTAAGGTTGCCGCGGTCCATCAGGTCGATTATTTCGGCGTTGTCCACCATGCGGAGTATGGGGCGCATCGGATTGTTGTAGTGGACGACCACGCCGTTCCTGTTGTTTGACAGTTCCAAAATAGTGTTGACCGGATACAACTCCAATTTATTTATGAACGCGTCAACCACATCGAAGTCAAAAGCGCGGCCCGACTCGCTCATCATGAGCTCGATTGCGTCGGACGGCGACATCGGGTCGCGGTACGGCCTGAAGCTCGTGATCGCGTCGAACACGTCGCTCACGGCGATAATTTTTGCGACGATCGGAATGTCTTTCGATTGCAAACGGAAAGGATAGCCCGAGCCGTCCGCCTTTTCGTGATGGAACAGCACGGATCGCTGAAGCTCCGAAGTACCGATGCCGCTTTTTGCCAGGTATTCGAAGCCGAGCTTCGGGTGCAGCTCGATTATCTGTCGTTCTTCCGGCGTCAAACGGCCGGGTTTGTTTATGATCTCAATCGGTATTTGAATTTTGCCTATGTCGTGCAGAACCGCGACGCGGCCCGCCGCCTGCAGCTGCCCTTCGGGCAGGTTTAGGCTGTGGCCTATCGCAATTGCAAGCACCGCAACGCTTAACGAATGGTGGTAAGTGTATTCGTCGTAGCTTTTAATATCTGTGATATGTATAAGCGAAACTGTTTCGCCGGTAATTGTTTCGACCAATGTATCGACTATCTCGTTGACTTCTTTGACCGCCTGATAAGCGGTCGTCATGTTTTCTTCGTTGTCCGGGCCGGCAAACACGTTGAACATCCGCCGTATCCCGCTTATCGCCTCTTCGCGCAGCTCGGCGCTCAGCAGCGGCTTCCGCACCGTCGCTTCTTCGTCTTCAGCCGCGGGCTTTTCCGTTTCGATCCAAACATGCGTAACCTGTTGGTTTTGCAGCAGCGCGATTATCCTGCTGTTTAAAATCGCGTTTTCTCTGAGTATCGGGATTTTCGTGCCGGAAGCGTAAACGTCTTCCGCAAGCCTCATGCCTTCTTCTATCTGGTCAAGTGGGTATCGTTTCCGCATAAATGTCACCTGCTCATCAATTAATATGACTTAATATTTTAACAGGCAGCACGGAAAGCATCGGCCTGCCGCCGTAAGACGCCTCGATTAAAACGAGCGCGGGCGGTTTTTTTTCGTGCCCCTGAACAAATTGAATCCGCTTCGGCTCTAATTTGGCGGAGCGCAGCGCGCAAAAAACGTCCGCCAAACGGTGCGGCCGATGCACCATGTACAGCCTGCCGCCGAAAACGAGCAGCTTTGCCGAAACGGAGCAAACGTCCTTTATATTGCATGTGATTTCGTGGCGCGCCACGGCCTTGCAGTCCGCCTCGCTCACATGGCCGCCGCCCTCGTTCATATACGGCGGGTTGACCGTGATCACGTCAAACGAATCCGTGCCGTAAAAAACATGCGAGTCAATCAAATTGCCGGAGTCGATTTTTATGCGGCCCGAGAGCCCGTTCATTGCCACGCTGCGGCGCGCCATGTCCGCGCACGCTTCCTGCAGCTCAAGCCCGGTAAAAATCCCTCCGCCTTTGGCGCACATTAAAATCGGAATCACGCCGGAACCCGTGCAGAGATCAAGCACGCGCTCGTTTTTTTTGGCCGAGGCAAATTCCGCAAGGCAAACCGCGTCCACGCCGAAGCAAAAATGCTCCGGGTTTTGGATAACGGAAAAGCCGCCGCAGTTTAACGAATCGACGCGCTCGCCCGGATTTAATTCAACTTCCATTTTTTATTCGGCGGCGGAGTCGGCGGCAGGGGCTTCTTCTTTTTCTGTAAATTTTTCCAATATTTCGATTTCGTTTGTCGCGTAATAACCCGTTGTGATTTCGTCCTGCTTTTTCTTTTTTACCGCGACCTTTGCGATCTGGCGCAGCACGTTGACCGAAAGCACCTCGCCGTCTCCGTCCGGCACGCGCACGATGTCGCCCACGGCGGGGCAGTTTTCGTTTAAAAATTTATACGTTTCCTCTTCATACTTGAGACAGCACATGAGCTTGCCGCATATGCCGGAAATTTTTGACGGGTTGAGCGACGTGCTCTGCTCCTTCGCCATTTTTATCGAAACCGGCTGAAATTCGTCCAAAAACGTCGCGCAGCAGAGCTCGCGGCCGCACTTGCCCATTCCGCTCATAATTTTTGTTTCGTCTCGCGGGCCGATCTGCCGCATTTCGATCCGCGTATGAAAAATCGCGTTAAGCACCTTGACGAGTTCCCTGAAGTCTACGCGCCCGTCCGCCGTGTAATAAAAAATAATTTTGTTGAGGTCGAACGTGAACTCCACTTCGATCAAATTCATTTCCGGGCAGTATTCCGGAATTTTTTCGAGGCATATTTCGAACGCCTCGGGTTCACGCAGGCGGTTCGTCTCTTCCTGCCGCACGTCGTCCTGCGTCGCAGCGCGGATAACTTTTTTTAACGGCAGCACGATTTGATCTTCCGGTACGTCGCGGTTGCCAAATGTCGTGTAACCGAACTCCACGCCCCTGACCGTCTCGACGATGACCGGCACGCCGGACTCGATCTCCATACCGTCGGGGTCGAAATAATAAACCTTGCCTACGTCCTTAAAACGGACACCGATTACTGTCATGTTTCCTCCGTAAAAAAATATGTTTTTATGCGCACAAACCCGCGATGCGAAGCAAAAGCATTTCGATTGTAAGTTGGTAGTTCGCGTTTTTTTGCAGCGCTTTTTTTGCTTTTAAAACGGCGTCGGCGCAAACAAAAAATATTTTGCTTATATCGCTTGCGGTTAATCCGTTTGCGGCCGAGCGCTCCGTTATCTCGTCGCGGTAACGCATGTAGAGCATATCGAGCAGCGACACCGCCTGCTCTTTGTTTTCTTTATAAGGTTCGAACAGCTTATACATCCCGAAGGCGGCGTTGATGTTTTGCGACGAGGTAGACGCCGCAATTTGCGACGCGGCTTCGCCCAAAGCCGAAAAATTTTCGCTCGCTGCCATTTCAAGCGCCGCGCCTATGCTTCCGTGCGACGCGTGCGAGCAGGCGCGGGCCGTTCCGCCGTTTATGCCGCGCCTTATGAGTTCGGCTTCGACCGTCTCCGCCGGCAGCGGCCTGAGCGCGAACGTCACGCAGCGCGAGCGGACGGTGGGCAGAAGATCTTCCGCGTGGCGCGCCAAAAAAATAAACACGGCGAAGCCTGCGGGCTCCTCGATCGTTTTAAGCAGCTTGTTTTGCGCTTCGTCGGTCAGGAGATCCGCGCGGTCCGCGATAAAAATTTTATACCTGTAGCGTTCGGGCGCGGTAGAGATGCGCGAAATGATTTGCTCTTTAACGTCGTCCACGCCAATGCTTTTGCGTTCAGAAGGATTAACGTACAGCATGTCCGGATGGTTCCCGCTTTCGTACACCCTGCACGAAAGGCACGAGCAGCACGGCGACGCGCCGCCCGCCTCGCACTGCAATGTTTTGGCGAAGGCGTGCGCCAGCGAAGTTTTGCCGGAGCCCGGCGCGCCCGTAAATAAAAAAGCGTGGCTCACGCGGCCGGCGCGTATAGAATTTTGCAGGGCGGAAACCACCGCGTCCCGCCCTCTTATATTTTCGAATGAGTGCATAAAATTATCCCCAAAAAAAACGGCGCTCCGCACCGACGCCGTTTATATGAACAGGTCAAGCAGAAGGCCGAGTATATCTTCGGTACGGCTCAATATTTCGAGATGGTCTTTTTCTTTTTTTAACAGTTCCTGCGCGAGGTCGTCCAAGTCCTTGTTGACAAGCCTGACGATGGACAGCACCCTGTGCCGGCCGCGTCTGTCCAAAAAATTTTCCCGTGAAAATTCGTGCGAATGTGTGACTACCTCGTTTAAAAAATTTGAAACCAAACGGCGGTAGTGCCTCATGTCCGCGATGTCCATGTGTTCCGCAAGCCGCTTGCCCCTTGCGCCTATCTCGTTTATAAGACCCTCAAGCCGCGCCGACAGGCCCTCGTCGCTCAATTTGTTTAAGGTAAAGATAAAGTCCGCGTGGCGTGGTTTGTCTGTTACCTGCTGAGCTTCGGCAAAACGCGCCGCAAGAATATCGGAAATTTTTAGTTCCACCCTGCATCACACCCTCGGTTAAACCTTTTTAAATTCTTCGACGTTAAGCACGAAGATGGCCGCGCCGCCCACGATAACTTCTACGGGATAGGGCACGTAGCTTTCGTTCGCGCTCACATGCGTTGAATTGATGCTGGTGATCTGTTTTCGGCTCTTGCATTTTTTTTCGATTATCTCAACCAATTCCGGAATGCGCTCTTCATTTACGCCGCAGATCAAGGTCGTGTTGCCCGACCGCAAAAAACCGCCGGTGCTGGCAAGCTTCGTTACGTAAAAACCTTTTTCGCTGAGCACGTCCATGATGTGGAACGCATCTTCGTCGTTGATGATGGCCATTACAAGCTTCATGGGGAACCCTCCCAAGCAAAAGTATCTTACAAAAAAAATTTGTACTATAATTAAATTATAGCAAAAAAATACGTCAACGCAACCAAATTTAACAATAGGCGGTAAAGCGAATGGAGCAGCTTATAATGACGCGCGGAAACAATCCGCCGCGCGAAGTAATTTTGCCGGATGGATACGGCATGCGCGCCTTTAAAGACGGCGACGAAACCGAATGGTGCCTCTGCTGCATGGACGGCGAGCTCGGCGTCGGCGAGGCGTCGGAAAAAATGTTTGACGAAAAGATGAGAAGCGACCCGAGCGTGGACTTAAGCCGCATTTATTTTTTAACCAAAGGGGACGAAGTAGCAGGCACGGTCACGTTTCAAAACAAGGGCGAAGAAAACGAAGCGTACATCCACATGGTCGCCATCAAAAAAGAATACCGGGGCTTGGGGCTTTCGAGCGGGCTTATAAACTACGCGCTCGGCAGGATGCGCGAGGCGGGAGTTAAACGTGTGCTGCTCACCACGGACAGCTGGCGGCTTGCGGCGATAAAGACCTACCTCAACTGCGGTTTCGTGCCGCTTATAAATGACGGCGACGTCGATACGACCATGCGCTGGTACGAAGTGCTGGAGGCGGCGCGTTAAATTTTTTTTATGACAGGGAGTTGGGTCGGCTTGGAAGCCACTAAGCACATAACGGTTGTCGCGTCGGTTTACAACGAGGAGCCGAACATCGAAGCGTTTTGCGGATGTATTGTCAAGGAGGCGTCGGGCGCCGGTTTAATGTTCGATGTGCTGTTTGTGGACGACGGCAGCACGGACGGCGGCGCGGAAAAAATCAGGCGGCTAAGCGAAGCCGACCCGCGCGTCGGCATGATAAAGCTGTCGCGGAACTTCGGGCACGAGGCCGCGATGCTCGCGGGCATCGACAACGCGGAAGGCGACGCCGTCATTTGCATGGACTCCGACCTTCAGCACCCGCCCGAAATGATCCCCGCGATGGCAAAAAAATTTTTAGAGGGCTTCGACGTGGTAAACATGACGCGGAATAAAAACAGCCGCCATACCCCGCTCGGCAAACGGTTCATGTCGGCTCTGTTTTATAAATTTTTAAACTTCGTCACGAAG
This sequence comes from Defluviitaleaceae bacterium, assembly GCA_009783525.1. GTDB lineage: Bacteria > Bacillota > Clostridia > Lachnospirales > WQUN01 > WRDG01. Next base: position 17,193 of record WRDG01000004.1, read on the forward strand.
GTGAGGCTCGAAGAAAACGCCTCGGATTTTTTTTTGATTTCGCGCAAGGCGGCGGACGCGCTCCGAAACGGCTACCGCGAGCGGGCAAGATTTTTGCGGGGCTTCATACAGATCATGGGTTTTAAAAAAACTTCGCTCGCGTACGACTGCGGCAAGCGGCTCGCCGGCAAGAGCAAGTACACGTTCAGGTCGCTGCTGCGCCTTTCGGTAAACGCGCTCACTTCGTTTTCAAACGTGCCGCTGCGCATGGGAATTTTTTTGGGTTGCATAACCGGCGCGGCAAGCATAGCCGCCGCCGTTTATTCGCTCGCGATGCGCCTCACCACCGAAACGCCTCCCGGCTATACAACAATCGTAACGCTGATATGCCTTTTGTTCTCCATAAATTTTTTTGTGCTCGGCATCATCGGCGAATACATCGGCCATGTGCTGCACGAGGTCAAGGGCCGGCCGATTTATATCGTGGACGAGATCGTGAGGTTTAAGCGGACTTAGCGCTTACAGCTGAACACGTATAAAACTTCGTGGTCCGAGCTGTACACGAGCGGGAACGCGGCCCTTATTACTTCCTCGTTTACACTGTAGTCGCTTGAAGTAAGCAGGGCGCGGTCGAGCACGATGTAGTCTATGCCGTGCACGCGGGCAAGGCGCCTAAGCTCATCCGGCGAACCGGCCCCGAACATCGCGTCCGCGATGTATTTTCGCGCCGTTGTGTCGTGGCCGCCGCTGCCTGCGTAATAAGGCCAGCCTAAAAATTCGTAGCGTCCCGTCATATAGATGCGGTCGATCCAATGCCAAAATGTAAGGAACACGTCGCGGGGTCCCGTTTCATTTAAAATCCACTGCTGGTATTCGTCCGTGACGGGCACGGTCACATATCTGTCCGCGGTGTTGCGGTGGTACATGGCCGCGTTGTCGTAAGCGCCGGTGAGCAGGCAAAGCACGAGCAGCGCCGCGCCCCAGGCGTACGCGGATCTGCCTAAAAAACGTTTCGCGCCCGCGCCGGCAAACAGTTCCGCGATCCCGTACGCGGCAAAAATATTTATAAGCATCATGGAAAAAAAATAATATTTATGGTTTACCGTGATGTCCGGCGTGAGTGAAAGCGTAAACGTGAAGACAAGCGGCGAAACGAAAACGCAAAACACGGGCAAAAATTTTCGCGGGTTTGAAATTATTGCGATTGCCGCCGCGATAAGCCCGGGCCCGGAAAGCTCGAAAATATATTTGAGCACGCCCGCGGCCGTCTTGTCCGGCGAAATAAAACCGAAGAAATACTGCGGGTTGACGATGTCCGCGCCCTGCCCGAAAAAAGCGGCCTGAGCGGTGCTCATGCCGTAAGCGATCACGGCTGCGATTAAAAATTCGAGGCGGTGCTTGGAAAAAATTGCGCAGACCGCAAGAACCGTTAAAGCCGCGATAACCATCGCGCCGTTGTAAAACGAAGACGCGCCCAAAAAAATCCCGACGAAAACCGCGCGGAAAATATTTTGCGGCAGCCACGCCTCCTTGTTGAATAAAAAGCCGGCCAAAAAAATTTTGAGCGGCTTTATTTTTTTGCCGGTTTCGCGCATAAGTGGTGTCATCGCGTACAGCGCGGCGAGCGCGACCGTAATGCCCGCCGCGAGGTGACGCTGGTTGGCGTATACGTTGGTGTTCCACAGGCCCCACGCCTCGTTAGGCGTGCGCCCGATAAAGTCGAAATTATTTCTCACAGAAAAAAACGCGGCGCTTATGCTTTCGTAGGGCCGGCCGTCCAAAAAATATATGAATCCGGAAAACGACGGCCTGCAGAACATGAACAGAACCGCCAAAGCCCCGACGATCCTCTTGCCCGTAAGCTCGTACGCGACGGCGTAAAGCGCGAGGCACGCGCAAAAAAGCGAAGCGGCGCTGATGCTGTTAAACGCGAGCGCGATGTTAAAGCCCAGGTATTCGAGCATCCCCGCGCAAAATTGGAACATGAAGTGGTAGCGCATGGTGCCGTCCGGGAAATGCGGGAACACCGTGGGAAAATTTCCGCCTACCGAAAACGAGCGTATCAGCGCGGAATGTACCGCGAAGTCTGAAAAAACGGAAAGCCCGAAATTTATGTTGCCGTCCGAAATATTGAACGTGCGGTTCATCAGCCAGCAGATAAAAAGCGCGGTCAAAATAAAAAAAACGGCCGCCGCCCATTGCGGGGCGGAAACCTGTTTCAAACATTCGATAATTATGAGGCCGGCGTTTTTTTTATGCGGCCGCCTGTTTTTTTTTGCGCCGGTGTTTTTGCCGCCCGCGGCCTCCGGTTTGAAAAAAAATGTTGCGAGCTTTGAACGCAATATTTTTTCGCGGCGCAAATAAATATGCGCGGAGCAAACCGCGGCCATCGCCGCGAACGCGAACGCGGCGCCGTATGCCATGGGGCTGCCCGAAGCGCGGAACAGGTAAGCGAAAATATACGCGGTCCAGCCCGAAAAAATGAGCCCGGCCGTAAACGCGGCAGGAAACGCGATTAAAGCGGCGGCTTTGCGGCCGGCCCACAGGCCCCTTATTTTGTCCGTTAGGGCAAAGCCCGTCCCAACCGCCAAAAATAAAAATAAAAACGCGAGCATCCGCCGCCTCCGAAAAAAAATTTACGGCGATTATAACATGCCGCCGCCGTTATACGGAGACATGAAGTTAATCAATAAATTCTTTGCTATAATTTATTTGTTGAAAAAAAATTTTTTGCGGAGGTACATATGGCAATAACATACGCGCAGGCGGGAGTGGACGTTTCGCGGACGGACGAGATCAAACGGGGTTTCGCGGAGCACATCGGCGCGGGCGCGCGGGTGTTAAACGGGCTCGGGCCGTTCGCGTCGCTGTACGACATAAGCTTCCCGGAAATAAAAGAGCCGGTGCTGGTGCTGAAGGCCGAGGAGCCGGGCTCGAAGCAGAAGCTCGCAGCGGAGCACGGATACCTGCACACGATCGGGCATGACATGATAAACCATTTGATAAACGACATCGCGGTGATGGGCGCAAGACCCCTCGCGGTGCTCGACACGGTCGTTTGCGGCGAAGCGGACGCGGACGCGCTGCAAAAAATTATCAGGGGAATTTCGGAGGCCTGCAATGCGAACGAATGCGCGCTGGTGGGCGGCGAAACGAGCGTGCAGCCGCAGGTCGTGGCCCCCGGCGTTTTTATTTTGACGTCCACGGTCGCGGGCATCGCGGACAAAAGCAAAATAATTGACGGCGGCGCGGTGCGCGAGGGCGACGCGGTGCTTGCGGTCGCGTCAAACGGGCTGCACACGAACGGCTACTCGCTCGTGCGCGCGCTCATCGGACGCGAGCCGAATATTTTAAACGAAAAGGTCTGCGGCGAAACTTTTTTGGAAATTATCATGCGGCCGCACAGCGCGTATTACACGGCGGTAAAAGATTTGTTCGGGCGCGGCGTCACGTCGATGGCTCACATCACGGGCGGCGGCATCGCGGGCAACCTCTCGCGCGTCATTCCGGACGGACTCTGCGCCGAAATAAATGCCAACGCGATAAAAACGCCGGAAATTTTTAAGTTTATACAGTCGAAGGCCGCCGTTTCAAACGGCGAGATGCTCTCCGCGTTCAACTGCGGCGTGGGCATGACGGTTACTGCCGCGCCCGCGGACGCGGAAAATATTATCGCGCACATAAAAAAATCCTATGACTGTTACGCCATAGGAAGTGTAGTGCGCGGTACCGAAAAGGTCCGCATAAAATAAAATTATTTATTTTAAATATTTCCGCAAAATTTGCGTGACGTTGTCGATTTCGAGCGGCTTGCCTATATGGTCGTCCATGCCGGCCTCTATGCAGGCCTCGATGTCGTCTTTAAACACGTTTGCGGTCATGGCGACTATCGGCAGCGCGCCGCGGGCGAGCAGCGGCATTGCGCGTATGCGTCGCGTGGCTTCGAGGCCGTCCATTTTCGGCATCTGCATGTCCATGAACACCAAATCATATTTTCCGGGCGCGGCCTTTATCATCTCGACGGCCTCGGCGCCGTTTTCGGCGCAGTCTATTTCAATCCCGGTGTCTTCCAAAAGCGAAATCAAAATCTCGCGGTTTATCGCGACGTCTTCGGCGAGCAGCAGACTCCTTCCGGTAAATTCGTTTACGCCGGAAGTTTTTTCCGCGCCGGTTTCGGTAACGCCTAAAAATTCGTTTATGCAGTCCACAATCGTTGAAGAGAACAGCGGTTTGAGCAAATGCTTTTCAACCCCGGCCGCCGCCGCCTCGTGTTTGATCTGCTCCCAATCCGCCGCCGTGATCATGATCACGACAGAGTGTTTAGGATCATTTTTTGCTTTGATCCATTTCGTGAGCTCAATGCCGTCCATCACGGGCATGCGCCAGTCGATAAAATAAATATCGTACGGGCCGTTTTCGTCGATAACGCCGCAGGCTTCAGAACCGTTTTTCGCGGTGTCGCAGCGGATGCCGAGGCTCGCGAACAGATCGGTGAACTGTGCGAGCGTTTCCGCCGAGTCGTCAACCGCAAGTATGCGGACGTTTTTCCAGTTGATCTCGGGTCTTAGCATCGACTGCGCGACCTTGCTGCCGCGTGACGAAGTAAAAGTAAAAATAAATTTTGAACCCTTGCCGAGTTCCGACTCGACCCATATTTCGCCGCCCATCATCTCGACAATGCGCTTGCATATGACAAGCCCGAGCCCCGTGCCGCCGTATTCGCGGCTCGTGCCGCTCTCCGCCTGCTCGAATGCGCGGAAAATGTTCCCCTGCTGTTCCGGCGAAATGCCTATGCCGTTGTCTTCCACCTCAACCCTTATCGTGTACAGCCCGTCCGCTTCGCCGGCAAGCGACGAGTCGAGGCGTATAGCGCCGCCTTCGGGCGTAAACTTGACCGCGTTTGAAATCAAATTGGTTATAACCTGCGTGATGCGCTGGTCGTCGCCGATAATAAAACGCGGTATCTTCGGGTCGAGATTTACCGTCAGCTCCTGCTTCTTTTCGTCCGCGCGGAAATAAACGACCGTCATGACTTTTTGCAGCATGCGGTCGAAGCAAAATTCCACCGGAAAAAGTTCGAGCTTGTCCGCTTCAATTTTTGCCATGTCAAGCACGTCGTTGATGACCCCGAGCAAATGGCTCGCGGCGTCGCCTATCCTGTTAAGCGCGTGGTTTTTGCCGTCGATGTCGTCGGATTTTTTTCCTATGGTGGTCATGCCGATTATCGCGTTCATGGGGGTGCGCATTTCGTGGCTCATGTTGGACAGGAAGTCGCCCTTCGCCTTGCTCGCGTTGTTAGCCTGGACCAGCGCGATTTCAAGCCGCGCCGACGTGTCGCGCACGTTCTGGTTCATTTCGTTGCGGTGGTACGCGTGCGCAAACAGCAGGCTGCCCGAGCGGAGTATAACCTCCTCTTCTTTTGTGAACAGCCGTTCTTTGCGGCAGTCGTCAAAACCGACGAAGCCCCAAAAATTTGAATTGATAAAAATTGGGACAACCAGTATCGATTTTATGCCCTGCGGCGAAAGCTGCTCCTGTTCCCGCCGCGACATCCGGCTCACGATGTTGTTAATGCATTTGTCCGCAGAAAGCGTCCGCTCCCAATCGGGCACGTTTTCGTCGTACGAAATGTCCGCCGTTATTTCGAGCCCCTGCTGAGGCTCGGCGCCCTCCGACCATTCGTAAAGCTGCGTGCAGCGCAGGCCCTCCGGCGCCGAATGATTTTTCCATATGTACACGCGGTCTACGTCCACAACATCGGCCATTACCTTCATGCTTTTAAAAAGCGAGTCTGCAAAATTATTGTTGTCCGCGTTTAATAAATATACCGCGGCGATATTCACCGAACGAAGCAAATTGTCGCGCTGCTCTATTATCGCGAGCAGATCGCTTTTCGCTTGGCTTGCGGCCTCTGCTTTTATCGTAAGCTCCTGCAACTCGTCGTTCTTTTTATTTATTTCGCTGATCATCATGCGGTATCTCGTTACGTCCGCCATCATCAGGATGTAGCCCGTCCTGTTCTTGTCGTCGTACACCGAGCGCCAGTTAAGCGTGTACGTTTGCTTTTCGCCGTTCGGCAGGCTTATCGAACATTCGCCGACCGCGTCGTCTTTGCCGAGGATAACCGAAACGAGGTTGTCGGGCTTAACCTCGGCCGCGTGCCCCAAAAAATTAAAAAATTCTTCCGTTTTCGTTCGGCCGAGTATCATTTCAAAACCGCCGAAAACTTCGTGGGCGCGCTGGTTGACATCTACGATAATATTTTTTTCGTTGCTGATTATTATTATGTCCTCTATCGCGTTCATGGTTGTCGAAAAAAGCGTGGTCGTCACGGAAAAAAGCCGCGAGCGGTGAGCGACGAAAACGAAAAGCATGAACGTGAAAAAGAAACCGATCGGAGTAAGGTCGTGGTCGAACGGGATCATGCCGAAGGTGTAGGCAATGTTGATTGTGTACGGAATAAAAAGCCCGAGTCCGGTCAGTACGAGCAGCGGGTTGTCCTTCGAGCCCTTTATGATAAAACGGATGAGCATGGTGAACACGACAATAATCAGCAGAGAGTCCATGCCAAGGTGCATCCAAAAAAGCGGCATGCGTCCGGGCATCGGGATCGAATAATCTGAAAAATACATATGGTGAAGCGGATTGGAAACCATCGCGAGGATGTCGATAAGAGGTAAAAAGATAAGAAAAAAACGGACGAGCATTTTGTTTTTTAAAGGCGAACCGACAAAATCCAAAATGAACCAGGCCACCCCGAACGGGATGATGCAAACCATAACCATGCGCAGCGTATAGATGAACGGAAAATAATTGTCGTGGACAACCATCGCGACGGCGTTAAGCAGAGTCCACAAAAAAATTTCGATGCCGAGGAAGAAAAAACTGCGGAGCCTTCTGTTGCGTATATCGCTGAACCATAAAAGCCCCATGATGTACGATATCGCGCAGCAGATGAACAATGACAAGACTACAACGATCAAAACGCCTGTCATGCGGATAAAAACTCCTTTGCGAAAAAAATCGGTGCGGTTAAAAATTATTGTAACACATAAAATAACGCGCAAGATTTTTTTTAGTTCGAGGAAGAAACACCGAAGGTGTTTTTGTGCCGCGAGACGGGCGCTGCGGTTGATATGCGTCCGCAGTTATGTTATTACTCCGGCACTTAAATATCGCAATTTCGTACAGCTATTTTCGCGCCGCACTTCGTCAGCTCAACGCACAGAAACACCTACGGTGTTTCTTCCTTCTATCGTACTGCTTGAGTACGCTTATGCTTAGCTTCCTTGTTCGGCACAAAAATATCGCGTACGTCTCTTGCTATATTTAAGTGCCGGAGTAATACAAGGTCTTAAAAAAATTTTAAAGACGGAGAGGTCGCATGAAAATTATTTGCCGCGTTGCAGTTATTTTTTTCATTTTAATTTTTTTTGCGGGATGCGGTCTGTTTGCGGACGGGCCGGACAAAAATATCAACGGCAGCGAAAACGGACGCGCCGAATCGAACGCGCCGTCTCCAACCGCTTCGCCTGCGCCGAGTCCGACGCCGAGCCCGACACCCGAGCCCACCCCGACGCCCGAGCCCACCCCGACGCCCACGCCGTACCCGGTCGCGTCGC
>WRDG01000005.1 GCA_009783525.1 Defluviitaleaceae bacterium
GGACACACTTGGGCAGCAGCGGACTGTGTTAATGAAAAATATTGCACGGTATGTTTAGAAAAAGAAGGCTTGCCGCTCGGACATACTTGGGTAGCAGCGGATTGTACGTCACCACGAACTTGTTCAGTATGTATTGAAACAGATGGCGATCCTCTCGGACACACTTGGGTAGCGGCTGACTGCGTAAATGCAAAATACTGCTCGGTATGTTTAGAAAAAGAAGGCTTGCCGCTCGGTCATACATGGGTAGCGGCTGACTGTACGTCACCACGAACCTGCTCTGTATGTTTAGAAAAAGAAGGCTTGCCGCTCGGACACTCATGGGTAGCGGCTGACTGTACGTCACCGCGAACCTGTTCTGTATGTTTAGATACAGACGGTGTTCCTCTCGGACACACTTGGGTAGCGGCTGACTGTACGTCACCGCGAACCTGTTCTGTATGTTTAGATACAGACGGTGTTCCTCTCGGACACACTTGGGCAGCGGCTGACTGTTTAAATGCAAAATACTGCTCAGTATGCAACGTGAAAGAAGGCTTGCCGCTCGGACACTCATGGGTAGCGGCTGACTGTTTAAATGCAAAATACTGTTCAGTATGCAACGTGAAAGAAGGCTCGCCGCTCGGACACACCGAGGGCGCGGGGGTTGTAACAAAGCCCGCCACATTCGATGAAGAAGGCGTGAGGACGTTCTATTGCGTGAGATGCGGCGTTGCTCTCCGTACGGAGGCAATACCAAAATTGACGGACAGATTGTCCGACTGTGAGTTTTTACGGGAAAGGGCCGCATCAATTCTTAAAAACGGTTTGAAAAATGAAAACCTGCGGCTTGTCGGCAAGGTGCTTACGCTTGTCATTGAAGACAGGGAATTCGTTTTGAGCGTCAATGCGAGCAACCGCAACCTCACCGGCAAAATAAAACTTGACGACGGCTGCTGGCTCAATTTTGATATCAAAGGCAACGGTTCGAACATCAAGGTTTTTGAAATTACGCATAAATAAATTTTCAAAAAAAAACCGGGGCATAACAGCCCCGGCTTTTTTTATTCCTGCAGATAAATATTTACGGCTTCCAAATAATGGATCGGGAAGCCGTTTTTATTTTGCACGAGGTATTTGCGGTCGAAGGCTTCGTAGGGGATGGACTTGCGTCCTCCTAAGGCCGCGGAACTGTGGTATTGGGACAGGGTTTCGACGGGCAGGAAAAAAACTTCGTCCGCCCAAACGAAACGGACAAGTAAAAAGGCGATGCCTTCCTGCCGGCGGAAGGCTTCCATAAATTCGATTTGGTGGCGGTGGATATTTTTTAGCGGCAAATTTTTATAGCGCGTCTCCTTGGCGTCGAAACAGATAGCCACGCCTTGAGCCACGCCGATAAAATCAACGGTGCTTTTTTGCTCGAAGTAGGCGGCGGAGATCGTGTGCGTCTCGTTGTTTACTGCGACGGGCGTGATGGGGGTTGGCACCTTTTGTATTACGGCGAGGCGGCGCTCGCGGTAAAGGCGGTTGGTCAGGCTGATGAGTTCTTCGAACGCGCTGCCGCGAAGGCCGCGCGATTTCCAATAGGCCATATAGCTTCCTTAATTTATTTTTTTAAGCGCGTATGCGGCGGCGGCGGAAACGCCCGGGTCGGGCGACTGCGCGTGCGGCGCTATCAAATGCGCCAGAGGCGCGGATTTTTTATTACCCGCGGCGATAATCGCGTTGCGGAGCATGACGCCGCGCCCTCTCCAAGCGGCGGCGGTGTGCCCGAACCATTCGCCGTATTCGGTTTCGCTCATGGCAAGCAATTTTTCGAGGTTGACGTGTTTAATTTCGCGCGCAGTTTCATTCAAGGAGCAAATGCGCACGCAGTTGTCGCACCCGTAGACGTTTTTTTTCATTGCCTCCATATCCGGTTCTGAAAGGACGCCTTTTTTTTGCGTGATATAGGAGACACAGGCTTCGGGCAGAAGATTGCTACCCTTGCAGGCGTCCGCGCAAATTCTGCATTTGCCGCAGATATTTTTTTTTGCCGGCGGGCCGCCGCATTCGAGCTCGAGGTCGGTCACCATTATGCCGAGGCGGCAGTCCGGGCCGTACTTGTTTGAAAACGCCATGCCGCTTTTTGCGATATGCGCGATGCCGGCTTTTACCGCTAATGTGCGTTCCGGTAAAAAGCCGCCGTCGACGAAGGTAACGTAATTAAAATCGGCGGCGGTTTTTATTTTTTGCGCGAGGGCTTCGAGCAGGCTTTTTATTTTTATGTGATAGTCGGGCAGATATGCAAGCGACGAGATGTATGCAAAATGACGGCCGGGTTTTTCGACCGGCGGCGGATAAAAATCCGCTTCCGGCGGCGGGGCGGCTATCACGATCACGCTTTTTGCGCCGGGAAGGTGCGTGCGCGGGTCTGCGCGTTTTTTTATGTCCCTGCTGCAAAAAGGCGCGGGTTCCGCGTTAAGCTCGAGCGGCTGCGCGTCCGCCGCGCCCGCTTCAAAACCGTTTTGCTCCGCAAAATTTTTTATAAGCCGCAAAATGTTTTTGCTTATCATGTTCCATCCGCCTTTGGCGACCGCGGCGCGCAAAAATTTTGCGTTGCGCGTTTTTTTTGCCCGCGCGCTTTAAAAAGCGGCGGCATTTGTGTATAAATTTGTGTATAAATTTGTGTATAAATAACATGTGCGGGAATTATATAATAATTACGTCAATCGTTAAACGGATAAGGGGCGCGGCATGCGGCAGACGGATGCGAGGGCCGTACTTAAAACGAAGCTCCGCAATTTGAAAAAAACGGAGCGGTGCATCAGGAAAGCGGACGAGCTGGGTTATGTTTGGGATTTTTTTTTCACGGAAAAATATCCGGCGGAAAAACTGCTCGGGATGGACGCGGACGGCTACCGCGCCGTTGTGGACGAATATTTTTTTTACGTTTACCTGCAGCTTTATAAAGAGAACGGATTTGTCACCGGCAGGACGTACGACGGCGAAATGCTGGCGCGCTTCGGGCTGCCATACGACGCGGACGAGCATGCGGTCAAGAAAAAATTCCGCGAGCTCGCCAAGCTGTATCATCCGGACGCGGGCGGCGACGGCGGCGAATTTGCAAAGCTCCTTAACGACTTTGAAGCGATGGGCGGTAGGTAGGCATGCGTTTAATTAAAGCGTTTTACGACTTCCGCGCCTACGCGACATTCATACGCGAAAAAAACCGCGCGGCAAAAATGGCGATGCACGCGGTTTTGGTCGCGGCGATCGCATTCGCGGTCACGGTGATTTATCCGGCCCGCGATTTTGCGTCGGATATATTCAACATTGACAGAAAATTTATTGACGAGAACGTGCCGGAGTTTTACATAAGCGGCGGTAATTTTTATATATCCGAGCCCGTGCTCTACGAAGACCCGGCCGGGCTGGCGCTTATAATTGCCGTTTCGGACGAAAACATAACCGCGGACGACGCGTGGCATTTGATGAGCTTTTACAGCCAGGCGTTTATCATAAGCAGCCGCACCGTTGTTATAAAGCAGGCGGGCGGCAGTGTGAGCGAATTTTCCGTGAGCCGCCTGCCTGAGATTACGCGCGCGGACGTTTACGCCGTTGTTCCGTTTTTGAGGATTTCTGTTATTTTGGCGTTTTTGCTGCTGTTCTTTTTATATACTGCGGCTTTTTTTGCCGGCTCGTTTGTTTGCGCCGGCATCGCGGTGTTTATTTCGCGCAGGTTCGGGCCGGCGCTGCCGTTTATGACGCTTTTTACGCTGACCGTTTATGCGCGGACGGCGCCGGTTATTTTCAGGACGCTTATTATTTTCGCGGCGGGCGGGACTGCCGGTTCGGTTTGGTTTTCTTTTTTTGTAAACTGGCTGTTGTTTTACGCGATGTTTTGCATATACATATGGCAGGCGCTCGCGGCGGTCCGCGAAAGTTTTAAAACGAAAAATATAGATACAAGCGGGGGATTGCAATGAAATTTTCGGTATGCACGGACGCGCTGTTCAGCGGAATGGATACGGCGCAGGCGTTGGCGAAGTGCGCGTCGCTGGGCTTTGGCGCCGTGGAGTTTTGGTATTGGCCTTCAAAGGACATTGAAAAGATAGCGGCGGCCTCAAAAGAACACGGCGTCGAGATCGCGGGCTTTTGCACAGAGCCCATGAACCTTGTCAACCCGGCGCGGAGGGGCGAGTTTATCAGGGGCCTGATCGAAACCGCTACGGTCGCGCAAAAGCTCGGGGCAAAGGTGCTTATCACACAGGTGGGCGACGACACGGGCCAGCCGAGGGATGCGCAGCGCAGCTCGATCATCGACGGCTTAAAAGAAGCCGCGATCGCGTTAAAGAACACCAATCTCGTGCTGGCGATAGAGCCGCTCAACGCGCTTATCGACCATAAGGGCTATTACCTTACGAGGTCGAACGACGGTTTCGAGATCGTTAAGGAGGTAAGCGACCCGCACATCAAGGTGCTGTTCGACATCTACCACCAGCAGGTTACGGAAGGCAACATAGTCAACAACATCGAAAAGAACATAGAGTACATCGCGCATTTCCATGCGGCCGGGCTTCCGGGGCGGCACGAGCTGACAGAAAACGAGCTTAACTACGATTATGTGCTGGCGCAAATCGACAAGATGGGCTACAGCGGATACATCGGCCTCGAATATTTTCCGTTGGCCAAGCCCGAAAAGGGGCTCGCCGCGCTTCTGTCAAAATGAAAATAGTAACGGTAACGGCCAACCCCTGCATCGACATGACAATGTTTGTAGAAGGGTTTGCGCGCGGGGGCATTAACCGCGCCGCCGGCACGCGCCGCGACGCTGCGGGCAAGGGCATTAACGTGAGCGCGGCGCTTATTAATTTGGGCTGCTCGAGCCTTTGCGCGGGTATCAACTACGAGGGCAACCGCGAAATTATAGAAAGCCGCCTATCCGAACTCGGGATACCGTTCGATTTTGTCTACGCGAAGGGCGAGGTGCGTACCAACGTAAAAATTATCGAGCAAAACACGGGCGTGATGACCGAAGTAAATATGCGCGGCGGGTATGTTGAGCCTCAAACCGCAGATGGCTTGATAAAAAAATTGTCCGGGCTGGCGGCAAGAAACGAAATAGACCTACTTATATTAAGCGGCAGCCTGCCGCAGGGCGTCGACTCAAGCATATATAAAACCATCTTGGAAAAAACGCGCGTGCCGGCGATACTTGACGCGGAGGGCGCGTGCTTTTTGGCGGGGCTCGGCTCCGCGCACAAGCCCTTGATGGTTAAACCCAACCTCTACGAATTGGAAACGGCGTTTGATGTGAGCTTGCCGACAAAAAAAGACGCGGCGGATTTTTGCCGTAAAAAATTGATAAGCGAACTGGGCGTTAAAATTGCATGCGTTTCGATGGGCGGGGACGGTGCGCTGCTCGTGACGGAAAACGGCGCTCATTTTACTGAAGGGCTTCCGCTTGCCGTGCGCGGCGCGCAGGGTGCGGGCGATTCGATGGTCGCGGGCATGGCGCTCGCCTATTTAAACAACCTCGGCGGCGCAGAAATGCTGCGGTACGCCGCAGCCGCGGCGTCCGCATCCGTAATCCGCGACGGCACGCTCATGTGCACCCGCGAGGGTTTTGACGAAATGTATAAAAAAATAAAAATTTATTAATATTTGCCGAGCTCTTCCGCGGTTTTATAAAGCATAATTATGTTTTCCGCCGGAAAATTCGGAAAACCTTGGTCGGGCGCGCAAATGTAACCGCCGCCGGGTTTTAATATCTCGATTACGCGCGCGGTTTCGGCGCGGACCTCGACGGGCGTGCCGGTCATGAGCAGGTGGGTGTCCACCGCGCCGCACAGCGCCGTCCTGCCCATCGTCCTGCGCTTGATTTCGCGCAGGTCGTTTGCACGGGCCTGCACCGGGTTTAAAACGGTGATCGGCAGCCCCGCAAATCTGTCCGCGACAGATTCGATGCAGCCGCAACTGTGGAAATTTATGTGGATGCCGGCGTCGATCACGTCTTTAAAAATAAATTCATATTCCGGCAAAAAGAATTTGTCGAAGTGCGCGGGCGAAAAAAGAAGTGCGCGCTGGGTGCCGAGGTCTTCCGAAAAAGATACCGCGTCCACGCCCATGTCGATGTAGCGCGCAAACACGTCCCTGGCGAAAACCGCGAGCCTGTGCAGCAACGCGGAGGCCGCGTCCGGCGTTTCGACCAGAGAGATTAAAAAATTTTCAAGCCCCGTGAGCGCCCATACCCTCTCGAACAAAAAATAAGCGTACCCGCCCTGGATTAATTTTCCTTCGGCGCGTGCGCTTTTCATTTTTATCAATTCGTCTTCGATGTTTACGAACAGGCCGTCCGTTTCCGGGAAAACATATTCTTCGTGCCGCAATATGTCCGCAATCGGATTGTGCTTCGGAAACGGCACCGTGCCCGGCATGTCGCACACCCAGCCGATGCCCCACCTGTCCGTCCAATTTGCCATCCGCATTTCATCGTGCAGCCTCACCTGATGAAAAATATCTTCGTTGCCCCGCGGCATGTAGTCCGGCTTTCCGAACTTGACCGCCTCCAAATAATTTTCTCTTGCCGTTAACGCCATTGCGATCCCCTTTGGAAAAAATATAAATAAATTTTATCTCATTGCATTGATTTTGTTAAGGGCGTGCGTTTTTAAATCCGCGTTTTAAAAAAATTAAGCCTGCCGCGGCGCGGCGGATATAAATTTTGCTCTTGCCGTAATAAAATAAGGAGAGAAAAATTTTTTAAGCGGAGGTAATAAATGCACGGACGTTCATGGGACAGATACGAATCATTTTTGTCGCGCTTTTCTTTTTTTACGGCGTTCCGCGAGGGGAAGACAGGCAGGGACGAGTTTGCGGCCGAAATGACAAGCAATAAAGAAAAAATAATCGGCGCGGAGGTGAACGAGTACAACTTTTACCGGCTGCTGCGCGGCGTGTCGGGCAACCGCGAGGCCGAGGGCATGATCGAGGCGTTCGCCGCGGACGGGGGCTTTGCGGAAGAAAAAAGCCGTATCAATTTTTGCGGTATGTACGGCGGCTGCGAAGCGTTCGCGGCAAAAATAAAGCCCGTTTATGAGAGCGGCGGTTTTATCACGGAAATTTTCCCCGAAGACGAGCTTTGCATGTATGCGGCGTCGCAAATAATAAACCCGGCGAGCGTATTCGTCGCCGGGAGTTATTTTGGCTATTGGGCGGTTTGGGCAATGCCCGCGGTTTTGCGCAACGGCGGACAATGCATTTTGTCCGACGTCAACCCCGACGTGACAGCCGTCGCAAAAAAAAATATGGAGAGTCTCGGCTTCGGCTCGTGTGCGCGCTGCATAGCGGCCGACGCGGAAGAGATGCTGCTGTCCTGCGGCGAGCCGATCGACCTGCTCGCGCTCGACGCGGCGGGCAGCCACGCGGATCCGCGCACCACCCACAGGGGCAAGGCGCTGTACGGGCCGCTGCTTGCCGCCGCGAGGCACAGGCTGCGCAAAGGCTCGCATGTCATAGTACACAACGCGGAACGCGGCAGCGGCGACATGTCTTCGTTTTTTGAGCTTATCGACGAAATCGCTTCGGTCAAGACGGAGCTCGTAAGCTACAACTGTTTGGGGCTGTATAAAATTTAAAATAAAGTCAAACGCATTTTATTTAATGATTTAAAAAATGCGGCGATTTAAATTTTTCCGTGTTTTTTATTTGCGAAAATTACGATCCATCCGGCAATGACCAAAAGCATTGCCGTTATACCGAAGATGAACGCAGAAGCGGGAGCCGCGATGCTGTTCGTTTTCGGTATTTCTTTTTCAATTTCCGGTTCGGGCGGGCCGCCGGCCGGAGGGAATTCGACAAAGGCCCATTTGTCTCCGTCCTTTTGCCACTTGCCGAGAGGTATGTCGCTGTCGCCGTCGAACTCGATGTAGCCGCCGTCGTCGGTCGGCACGAGTTTGTTGCCGGGCCGGTGAGGAATAGGCATGTCGGGAGGCGCTGTGTCGTTTTCATCTTCGCCTCCGTTTTCATTTTCGCCGTCCGTTTCTGCGGGCGGCAGCCCGTCCTGTTCGCCGGGGGGATCAGAGCCGCCGTCCTGCTGCGGCATGTCGGGCTCGTCCGGCTCATTTTCTTTTTCTTCTTCGCCGTCGTTGTTATCGCCGCCGTTGTTATCGCCGTTTGGCGCGGGCGTGGGCGTGACCGTGGGGCTCGATGGCCTCGGCGTGACGGACGGACGGTTCGTTTCCAATGCGTAGGTATTTATAAAAACGACCGAAGCGTTTTCGCCGTAGCCCAGCGATAAAGTGAAGCTGTCCCCCGCTTTTCCGTTTGCCTGCACGGACGGGCCGCCGTATCCCGCGACTACTCCCGCGTCGGTTTCGGTGACGGTGTAGTTTCCGGGCGGCAGGTCGTTGAACAGATACGAACCGTTTTCGAACATGCTGTACGAGATGAGCTGCGAATAGCCGCCGGGCCCCGCGAGGCCGAATATAAATGTCTCGGGCTGTTCGGGCGCGGCGGAAAGCCCCGCGATTTCTTTTTTTAACGTGAGGCCGGCGCGGCGGCTGTACGTATTGGTGATAACCACGTCAATCTCGTCGCCTTCGCCGAGCCAAAAGCCCGCCGTGTTCGGTCCGATCTTGTCTGCGCCGTTTGCGGTCATCACATAGTCGTGGACATATTCGTGCGGGTCGCCTCTTTTGACCGCGTCCTCCGCGCCGTATTCCGTCACGGTATAATAGCCGGCCGGCAGCAGCGCGCCGGGGTATTCGAGAACGAACGCGCCGTGATTTTTTATGTAGTGGCAGTGCGTCGCGGCGTAAAAAATTCGCTCGGACATGGAGGCGTCAACCCAGCCTTCGATTTCGAACGTCACGTCGTGAAGGTCGTCCGGGCCGATGCTTCCCGCGAAAATTTTGCCGAGCGTAATTTTCGGCGGGTTAAGCGGGATATATGTGTTGCTTAAATTTATCGAAACGGTGCTTTTGTTGGGGATGCCGGTCAATGTCATCGCATAATCGGCGCCGTCCGTTGCGGCGTTAAAAATGCCGGGCGCGTCCGAATCCGCAAACGGCTTCCATTCGTATCCGGCAACAATTGAAGAGTGATTTTTTTCTACGAATTTAAAGTTTTCTATGTCTGTTCCGGCGGCATTGATCACCACCCTGCCGTTCGTAAAATGGTCGGGGTAGTAGACGCTTGTGACATATTGCATTCCGCTTCCAAGATCGGCATGGATCTCCAGCTCGATTGCCGAGGGCGAGGTCGTAAAAACCTTCGAGGGGTCGAGGCCGAAAAAAGATTTTTCGATCGAGATCAAGCGTTGGAAGGCGTCGCGTTCAATGTTTGATATTTGCGCGGCTTCCCATTTATTTTGCCGAATGTCGAAACGCGGCTGATAATAATTTATCACGAAATGTTCGGCGTCGCCGTACGGCGCAAAAACTCCCGCGGCAAGCTTGCCCTCCGCTACGGTGCAGTGCATAAAAACCGCCGCGCCGTTTGCGTCGGGCGTCAGTTCGTACAGCGGGACCGGCCGCCATGTGTGGCGCGTTTCCGTGTTGCCGTTACCGGGCAGCGTAATGCCGGCCGCCGGATTAATTTCAACGGGCGCGCCCATAGGCGCGCCGTTGCCGTAAAGCTGAACAAGCTCCGTTTGAATAAGGGCGCCGAGTTTGCTGTCCCACTCTTTTATTAGCGAAACTTCCGTAAACGGCACGGTGATGCGGCCGTTGTTCATAAGGTAATGCAATTGGATCATTTCGTCCGCCGAGTTGTAAAACGATTCGTATAAAAACGAATACATTTCCGTATGGGTGGGGTTGTCCGTTTTAACCGCGTAGATTTTTGCTTCCCATTTGTTTTCGCCTACGGCAATGTAGGGCACGCCGCCTTTATTTGAAATGTTGGTGACTCTTTCCATGACCGGCAGGTAAACCGTCGTCAAAAAGCCCGGCGCGGATATGTCGAACACCTCGGCTTTTGTGTAGTACGGCGTGCCCGCGGAATAAAACGCGGCCGGCGTGCCTTTTGTGTCGGTATAGAGCGTTACGCGGCCGTTAGCGTCCGCGTCGTCTTCGGTGTAAAAATAATACGGATTGCTCGGGCTCGGTTTGAAAAACGCCATCGAATAATTTTTTGGATTATCAAATTGGTTTGTATAAAAATAAACCGCGTCCCTGCCCGGCGTTTTGTAATAAGACAAGTAGCCGCCGTCAACGTCGGACAGCTGCAGGCCGCCGCGGAGCGCGACGGAATATATGAAGCGCACCGGGACTGCGTCCGCTATGCGCACGCTCGTGATCTGACCTGCGCTGTCGAATGCCGGCTCGACCGTACGCATGGGGATGAGGCTCGCGGGTATGTACCACCGCGCAACCTGGTCGCCCGCTTTAAGATCGCGGACGAGTTCTTCGCTTTCAGAATAATGGCATTTAAATAATCCGTCCTCGAGCGCGGTTATCACATAGAACACTATGCCCATCAGGTCGGTGGGCGCGCCGGTCACGGGGTTTACCGCGTCGCCGCGCATCACGTACATTTCGACCTTGCATTTTGCGGCGGCGGGTTTGACCGCGGGCGCGCCGCCGGCGTCAAAATAACTGCCTACATATTTGCGTTCGGTGTCGGCGTAAAAAGTTATTTTATTACTGAAATCGCTGTCGTCGTTGTAATAGAAGCCGCCGTTCGTTTTGCCTGCGGCCGCGTTTGCGTCAAGCAGCGCTTTCGCTTCCGCGTCAGACACGGGATACAGCTCCCCTATGCGCTGGTGCTCGCAGAACACTTCGGCAAATCCGTCCCGCGCCGCCCCGTCGCCGCCTGTTATGTCGCGCGCGAAAACGTGGCCGTCGTAGCGTTTGTTTTCGTGCCAAAGGCCTTTTATGTCGCGGACGGCCATGTACTCGCCGATCACGTCAGAAAAAATTAAAAAGCCGTCGAAATCCGGCGAGCCGTCGGGGTCGATCCTCGTGCTGTAGCTGCCGCGGTTGACGATCTTTTGCGAGATGTCGCCGAAAGCGTCGGCGAGCCCCGCAGCACTGCCTGCGGAATAATATTCGTCGGGGAAGTCGCAGGTCGCCACCAAGCCGCCGCTGTTAACAACCGTGCGAAGCGACCGCACGCTGGACGCGCCCTTGTCGAGCGCGGGGAATGTCACGGGGCCGCCCGCTTCAAAATCGTCGAGCAGGTTCTTCATTACATAGATCACGCCGGAGAACGACTGGCGCACGAGCTCCGCGTTAAAAGCCCTGCCCGCGACGGGCGGGTTCGGCGCGCCGTACGGGTTCATGGTTGCGGGCGCGTGCGTGGAGTCTACGTCAAGCCCGACCGAATAAAAACCTACGGACTTTTTCATTTCGTCCGCGCCGTAATAATGGTTGTGAACCATTTGCTTCATGTACGAAGCGGTAAGCACGGTTAAAAAATCTATGCCCATGTCCGTGTTGTTCGCGTTGCCGCAGTCGAAGCCTGTGTCCGTGTCGCTTGACGAGTTTAAAAAACGGTAGTCCGTCCAGCCCATGCTCGGGCCGCCGTCGGTCATCAGCACGATGTTCGGCTTGCGTGTCACATTAACGTTTTGCCCGCCGATGAAAAGGCTCGCTTGCCTGTCCGCGTTGTCGAGCAAAATTTTCGCGCCGGCGTAAATGCCGCGCTGCGTCGGCGTGCCGCCCTCGACGGTCACTGTGCGGTTTGCGGCGTCAAACAGCGAGGCGTCGGTTATTTTGTCCGTCACGGTTATTTTTGTTTTGCCTACCATCGAAAAATAAATTCCGTCGCTTACGGAATAATGGTCTAATTTTAATATGGGGCAAACGCGCGACGTGCCGGATTTGCCGCCGTACGCGACCACCGCCACTCTGTTGTAGGGGTTCGCCTGCATAAGCGCGGCGATTGCGTCGTTAAGGACGCGGACGAGCGCTTCGATGCGCGACTCGCCTGTGTCGAGCTTGTTGATGTACATGCTCGCGGACACGTCCAAAATAAAAACCGTGTCCGTGGGCTCGACTATTGAATCGATCGTAAACGATTGGCTCATTGCAGAAAGCGTGACCAAAAATTCGTCCGCCGCCGCGTAAACGCTGTCCGCGGGTTTGCCGGCGATGTCGTAGATTAGCGCCCGACCGGTCGTCACGGTTTTGTCCGTCCACATTCTTCCGTTTTCGAGCGTCGACGGCGGCAGGACTATAATTCCCGTCTCCGGATCCGCGGCCATGCCGAAAATTTCGCAAAACGGTTCGCCGACCGAAACGGCGCGCGCCGTAAAGCCGTTTGAAACGGCCGTTTGAAAAAGCATCGCAAGCGCGATTAAAACAGCCGCCGCCCTTTGCGCGGGCTTTTTATTTTTTGTCGCGTCTTTCATTTGCACCATCCTTTTACGTTCAATGTTTATTCACATTCCCTCATTGCCGTTATCGTTTCGCCAACGAGTTTTTCGATCGGCCAGCCGAGCATCTCCGCGCCCGCCAGTATCGTTTCGCGCGAGCAGCCCGCGGCGAAACGCTTGTCTTTAAATTTTTTCATTACGCTCGGGACCTCGATGTCCGAAACGCTTTTGCTCGGGCGCATCAGCGCCGCCGCCCATATCAGTCCGGTGAGCTCGTCCGCCGCGTATAAAATTTTTTCCATAAAATTTTGCGGTTCGTGCGGCGTCGCGGTCGGGCCGTAGCCGTGGCTCATTGCGGAACGGACGAACATGTCGCCCGCGCCGGCCTCGCGCAGAAGCTCTTCGCCCTTCACGCAGTGTTCGTCCGGATACATTTCAAAATCTATGTCGTGCAGATAGCCGACTGCGCGCCAGTAGCCTTCGTTCTCCGGGTCGTGCGCGCGCGCAAACCAGCCCATCACGCCCGAAACCGTTTCCGCGTGGCGGATGTGAAAATCTTCCTTGTTGTAAAGCGCAAGCAGTTCGCGCGCCTCGTTGCCGTTAGGATGCCTGTCCATAATATTTGCCTCCGGTTCATTTTAATTTTGCAAGCAGGCCGCTCAGCGCCGCGATCATTTCCGCGTCGCGGTCGCCGTCCGGCGAATCGCCGTCCTTTTGATTTTCCAAACACTGCGGAAAAAATGTGACGTAGGGATTCGGCGCGGACGTATAGAACAGCCGCCCGGTGTATTCCGCGAGCCCGAACGCGCCGGCGAGTTTGTTGGGGTCGCAACTCGCGTTGGCTTTAAAAGTTATTATCAAACCCTTTTGCTTCTGCTTGACGCCGACCACGCCTATGGAGTGCAGCCCCGCTTTTAAAAGCGCGATGTCGAGCAGTAGCTGCACCGGGCGCGGCAGGTCGCCGAACCTGTCTTCGATTTCTTCCTGTATGTCAGACAAGTCGCCTTCGTTTTCTATGAGAGCGATTTTTTTATATGCTTCGAGCTTTTGCATTTCGTCTTCGATAAACCACATCGGGATGTAGGCGTTTACCGCGAGGTCTATCGCGGTTTCGAACGACTCCTTCACGGGTTCGCCTTTTATTTCCGCCACGGCCTCCGCGAGCAGCTTGCAGTACATGTCGTAGCCCACGAGATCCATGTGCCCGTGCTGCTCCGCGCCTAAAAGGTTGCCCGCGCCGCGAATCTCAAGGTCGCGCATGGCGATCTTAAAGCCCGACCCGAATTCCGTAAACTCGCGGATGGTTTGCAAACGTTTTTCCGCGTTTTCGTCGAGCATCTTGTCCTTTTTATACATGAGGTAGGCGTAGGCTTGGCGGCTCGAACGGCCGACGCGCCCGCGCAGCTGGTACAGCTGGCTGAGGCCCATGTAGTCCGCGTTTTGGATTATGATCGTGTTTACGTTCGGGATGTCGAGGCCCGTCTCGACTATGGTCGTGCAGACGAGCACTTCGATCTCGCCTTCGACGAAGCGCATCATCACGTTTTCGAGTTCGTTTTCGGACATCTGACCGTGCGCGTAAGCGATCTTCGCGGACGGCACGAGCGCGGCTACCCGCGCGGTCTCCTCCGCGATGTTCCGCACGCGGTTGTGCAAATAATAAACCTGCCCGCCGCGCGCGAGCTCGCGGTTTACAGCGTCGCGCACGAAGGCGCCGTTGTACTCCATCACGTATGTCTGCACGGGCAGGCGCTCAAGCGGCGGCTCGTTAAGCAGGCTCATGTCCCGCAGGCCGGTCATGCTCAGGTGCAGCGTGCGCGGAATGGGCGTGGCAGTAAGCGTCAGCACGTTCACGTTTGCGCGCAGCGATTTCAATTTTTCTTTGTGCGACACGCCGAAGCGCTGCTCTTCATCTACGATCACGAGCCCAAGGTTGTGGAAGCTCACGTCTGCGGACAGCAAACGGTGCGTGCCGATGACAATGTCGGACTTGCCCTTGGCGAGATTGCTCACGGTGATCTTCTGCTCCCTTTGCGTTTGGAAACGCGAAAGCCGTTCCACAGTCACCGGATAATCTTTTAGCCTCGACGTGAACGTGTGGTAGTGCTGCTGCGCCAAAATGGTAGTGGGCACCAAATAAGCGACCTGCTTGTTGTCCTGCACCGCCTTGAACGCGGCGCGGATCGCCACTTCGGTTTTGCCGTAGCCGACGTCGCCGCAAATGAGCCTGTCCATCACCTTGCCGGACTCCATGTCATGCTTCACGTCGTCGAAAGCGGCGAGCTGGTCGTCCGTCTCCTCGTACGGGAACCGCGCCTCAAACTCGGTTTGCCAAACCGTGTCCGTTCCGTAGGCGTAACCCTCTGCCGTTTGCCGCTTCGCATACAGGGCGGCGAGGTCGCCCGCGAGTATTGCGACCGCGCCCTTCGCGCGCGACTTGGCCTTCTGCCAGTCCGCGCCGCCGAGCTTCGACAGTTTGATGCGGCCGGGCGCGCCGTCCGCGTTGCTGCCGCCGATATATTTTTGGATCATTTCGAGCTGCCCGGTTTGGACGTATAAGTGTCCGCCGTCGGCGTAGCGCAGTTTCAAATAGTCGCGGCTTATGCCGTCCGCGACGATCTGCTCCATGCCCTGGTACACGGCGATGCCGTGGTTTTCGTGGACGACATGGTCGCCGACGCGCAGGTCGGTGAACTGCTCGATCTTCGCGCCTTCTTTAAAACGGCGGCGCTTCTTTTTTTTATCTGCGGACTCGGTTAAAAAATCCTTGTCCGTAAAAACCGCGAGCTTAATGTCCGTATATAAAAAGCCCGTGTTCATCGCGCCGCGCGAAACCGTGACCACGCCCTTTACCGCCGCGGCGTCTTCAAACGAGTCCGTGTATCTCGCCGGGAGGCCCGCGTCGGCAGCCGCGTCCGCGAGCGGCTGTCCGTGTCGGCGAAGCCCCGCGAGTATCACTACGGCGTAACGCTGCTTGATCAGCTTCGCAAGCTCGTCTTCCATGACCGAAAGCTGCCGCTTAAACGGCGGGCAGACTTTTACGTCAAACTCGACGGTTTTTTTCGGCGCGAAGTCCTTGATCGACTGCAGAACCGTCGTGAGAAGCACGCAGTCAAACGCCGCGGCTTTTTCGACAACTCTGCCGTAGGGCAGTATCATCTCCGCCTGCGAAGGCAGCAGCGCGCCCTTCTTAAGCCGGTTCTCTATGCTGTCCAAAAATTCCGCGAATACCGGCTCCATATGCGCGTTAATTTTATTCGGCTCGTCGAAAAAAATTATCGTGTCCTTCGGCAGGTAGTCGAGCAGATTTTCGCCGCCGCTGTAAAAAAAATTGAAATACGACTCTATGTTGGGCAGGCGCATCGATTCGTTCAGCCGCGCGAGCGTTTCCTGCACGGTTTCGGTCAGCGCCTGCGCCTCAATGCGCAGGTTTTTTTTACGCAGTTCGCCGTGCGCCCGTTTGTATTCGTCCTCGATGCGCGCAACCGCCGCGGCAAGCGTCTTGTCGTCGTACACGAGCTCGCGCATCGGAAATATTCTTGCGCGGCGTTCGTTCGAAACGGAACGCTGGCTCACAGCGTCTATGCAGCGTATCGAATCGATTTCGTCGCCGAAAAATTCGAGCCTTACAGCGACCGCGCTTTCCGCGTCCGCCGCGCCGTTTTTTACGCCGGGCGGGAAGACGTCCATTATGCCGCCGCGCACCGCAAACTGGCCGGGCCCTTCGACCATCACGGCGCGTTCGTAGCCGAGGGCGGCCAAACGCCGCGCCAATGCGTCGGGGTCGGCAGTGCCGCCCACTTCAAGCTCAATAATATGCTCCGAAAAAATTTGCGGCGGCGTCAATCTGTCCGTGAGCGCTTCTGCGGAAAGCACCACAAGAGGCGTTTGCGCCGTTTCGTCCAAAAGCTTTTCGATAATGGAAAAGCGTCTGCGCGTAATGTCCGCGCTCTTTACCTCCGCAGAATAAAAAAGCACGTCGCGGCTCGGATACAGGCACGCTCTGTCGCCGAAAAAATATGAGAGGTCGCCGCAAATTTCTTTCGCCTTTATTTCCGACGCGCACACAACCATCGCGGGCCGGCCCGTTTGCATGAGGCCCGCCGCGAGATGCCATTTTTGCGACTCCGCGACGCCCGCGGCAAGCACGGGCGTGTCCCCGCGCTCCGCCGCGCCTCGCAGCGCGTTAAACGCTTCCGATTCTTCGAGCGGCGCGAGCAGTCCGTGCTCAAAATCTTCTCTGATAATTTTTTTACTCATCCCCAATTTTTTCGGCAGGCTTCAAACGTTTGTTGAAACGGTTCATGGCGCAATCCGCTCCTTCCGTGATTATAAGCCGGATCGCATCCGCGGCCTTGAGCACGCCTTCGCGCACGGCGGCGGCATCCGCGCCTTTAAGCTTGCTTAAAACATAGTCGGCGAGGTCGTGTTCCGGCGGTTTCATTCCGATGCCGATGCGCACGCGAATAAACTCCTCCGTCTTCACGCAGCGGATGATGTCTTTCATGCCGTTGTGCCCGCCCGCGCTTCCGTTTTTGCGCACGCGAATATCCCCCGCCGGAAGGTTGACGTCGTCGTAAACCACGATCATGTCCGTCGGGGGTATCCTGTAATATTTAAGCAGCGAACAGACGGGTTCGCCGCTTAAGTTCATGTAAGCCACGGGCTTTACTAAAATTATTCGCATTGTGTTTATCATGCCTTCGCCCGTCAGCGCGCAAAATTTTTTCTTTGCGATTTTTATTCCGTGCGCCTCGGCGAGCTCGTCCGCCGCGTCGAAGCCAACGTTGTGGCGCGTATTGCAATACTTGCGTCCGGGGTTGCCGAGGCCCGCTATAAAAAGCAATTAACCCCTCCGTTCCGCTGCGGTAAAAAAATTAATCTTCGTCCGGGAACACGGTTTCGTCTTCCAGCACGTCAAACTCAACAAGCTCGATGTCGAGCGTCGCGTCGTCGTTGAAGCTCGCAAGCGCCTCGCGGTTTATCTCGATGTAATTTTCCGGCTTCGCAAGCTCTTCCAATTCTTTCATGCCGAAATGCTTGCGGGCCGCGTTTTCGATCTCGTGCATCAGATCCGGGTGGTCTTTCAAGTACTGCTTCGCGTTTTCGCGTCCCTGTCCGAGCCGCATCTCGCCGTACGAAAACCACGAGCCGCTCTTGTTGATGATATTCAAAACGCCGCCCAAGTCCAAAAGGTCGCCTATTTTTGAAATGCCCTCGCCGTAAATTATCTCCACCTCGCACGAGCGGAACGGCGGCGCAACTTTGTTCTTGGTAATTTTTATTTTGGTCTTGTTGCCTATTACCAGCTCGCCCACCTTTAACGCATCCGACCTGCGGATGTCTATGCGGACCGAAGCGTAAAATTTTAAAGCGCGCCCGCCGGTCGTTGTTTCGGGGCTGCCGTACGACACGCCTATTTTGTCGCGCAGCTGGTTGATGAATATCACTATGCAGTTGGTTTTGTTTGTTACGCCCGTAAGTTTGCGGAGGGCTTGGCTCATAAGCCGCGCCTGCACGCCCATGTGGCTTGAACCCATTTCGCCGTCGATCTCCGAACGCGGCACGAGCGCGGCAACCGAATCGACCACAACAACGTCTATCGCGCCGGAGCGCACCATGCATTCGGTTATGTCGAGCGCCTGCTCGCCGTTGTCGGGCTGCGAAATATACAGGTCGTCAATGTTTACTCCGAGCTTTTTTGCGTAGTTGGGGTCGAGCGCGTGCTCCGCGTCCACATAGCCCGCTATGCCGCCGAGCTTTTGCACTTCGGCGACAATGTGCAGCGCGAGCGTCGTCTTGCCCGAAGCCTCGGGCCCGTAAATTTCTACGATGCGTCCCTTCGGCACGCCGCCGACGCCGAGCGCCGAGTCGATGCTCACGATGCCGGTCGTGACCACGGGAATGCTCGATGACGTAGACTTGTCGCCCATTTTAATTACCGCGCCCTTGCCGAATTTTTTTTCAATGTTGCTTAGCGCGTTTGCCAACGCCTCGGCCCTTGCCTCGGACGCGTCGCCGCCTTCGTCTTTTTTTACAGCTTTAACATCCGTCTTTTTTTCCGCCGCTTTTTTAGCCATATGATGACCCCCCTTAAATTTATACGCCTACATGAGTTCCCGTCTAAGCATGTCGAGCGCGACCGAAACCGACCGTTCGCGGATTTTGCTCCGCGTGCCGCCAAACCGCGACTCCTTGATTTGTACTCCTTTGTTTAAAATGAAAAGGCCGATGTAAACGAGCCCCACGGGTTTTTGATCCGTGCCGCCCGACGGCCCCGCGACGCCTGTGACCGAAATCCCCACGTCCGCACCGGAAGAGCGGGCGATGCCCTCGGCCATCTCGGCTGCAGTTTCGCCGCTTACCGCGCCGAAATTTTCAATCGTCTTTTGCGAAACGCCGAGCCGTTTTATTTTAGATTCGTTTGAGTATGTGACCACGCCTTCGGTAAAAACGGCGGACGCGCCGGGACAATCCACGAGGCGGCTCGCGAGCAGCCCGCCCGTGCACGACTCGGCGCACGCGACCGTGAGGCCGCGGCAAGCAAGCATCTTTATGACGACGCTTTCGAGCGAGTCCGCGTCCTCGCCGTAAATATTGTCGCCGAGGCGTCCGTAAATAATTTGCGCGACGGGCTCTATCAAACCTCGCGCTTCGGTTTCGTCTGCAGCCGAGGCGGTTATGCGCAGCCACGCTTCGTTCGTTTTGGCGTACGGCGCGACCGTCGGGTTTGTCTGCGCGTCAAGAACGTCTTTTAAAATTGCCGCGGCCCTGCTTTCGCCTACGCCGCACACCTTAAGAGTGCGCGATACGAAAACCGCGCTCGTTTTTTCGCGCAGCAAAGGGACGACCTGCCCGACGAACATCGGCTCAAGCTCGTTTGGCGGTCCGGGAAGCATGATAAGCGTCTTGCCGCCGCGTTCGACGCACACGCCGGGCGCGGTGCCGTTGCCGTTTGGAAACACGCGGCATCCGGCGGGCAGCATCGCCTGTTTTTTGTTGTTTGATGTCATCACAAACGCATTGTTTGAAAAAATATTTTTTATCGCTTCCCAGCTCGGCTCGTGGAGTTCGAGCGGCAGGCCGAAATATTCCGCCGCCACCTCTTTGGTTATGTCGTCGTCGGTCGGGCCGAGGCCGCCGGTTGCGATCACGAGATCCGCTCTGCAAAACGCCTGCGCATAGGCGTCAAAAAGGCGGCGCGGGTTGTCGCCCACGGCCGTGTGCATATAAACGTTGACGCCAATTTCGGCGAGACGCTGCGAAATGAACTGCGCGTTTGTGTTTACGATGTCGCCCAGCAGTATCTCCGTGCCGACCGCTAAAATTTCTGCGGTCAGCGTCTTAATTTTCGTTTTGTCGGGGTTCATGTATCAAGCCTTTCGGAATTTTTTAAAGCTGCCATTTTATTTTGTTTTTTATTACATATTCTGCGGCCGAAACCAACGAAAGCGCTACGGAGACATAAAGCAGCGGCATTGCGGCGTAAGAACGCACCGTGCTTAAAACAGAAATGTCGAGCAGAAGCAGAATGACCGCCGCCATTTGAAAAGCCGTTTTATATTTCGCGAGTACGGAAGCGGCCATTACCCGCTTGCTGTCCTGTTCCAGTACCAGCTGCCTGAAACCCGAAATAAAAAGTTCGCGGCTTATCAAAACGACGGCCGCCCACGCGGGCACCGCCTGCCGCGAAACCATCGCGACGAGCGCCGCGGCAACAAGCAGTTTGTCGGCGAGCGGATCCATAAGCGCGCCGAAATTGGTCAGCAGGTTTTTTTTGCGCGCGACATAGCCGTCGAGCCAGTCGGAAGCGGACGCGACGGCAAAAACAGAAGCGGACGCGATAAAGTTTATTTCGCCGCCGAACGGCTCCGCTATGTAGAAAAATAAAAATATCGGAATCATCGCGGCGCGCATCAAAGTTATTTTGTTCGCCGTATTCAATTTATTTCTTCCCCAATCAGGTCATACTCGTTTGAACCGGTTATCGTTACTTTGACAAGCTCGCCGCTCAATATTTCCCTGTCCGAATCAAAATGAACGGACCCGTCTATTTCGAAGGCGTCCTTGCCGCGTCGCGCCGCGTATGTTCCCGTTGCGGCGTCGCGCCCGTCGACCATGACCGTTTCGGTTTTGCCGACCGACGACGATAAAATTTCTGCCGAAATTTTTTGCTGCATCCGCATTAATTTTTTATACCGTTCCCTTTTTACGCTTTGCGCTATCTGCGGTTTCATTTTGGCCGCGGGGGTGCCGCCCTCTTTTGAATACGCAAACACGCCCATGCGTTCGAAGCGCATGTCCGCGCAAAATTCGAGTAAGTCTTCAAACTCGCGCTCCGTTTCGCCGGGGAAGCCCGCCATCATCGTTGTGCGCAGCGCGACGCCGGGTATTTCGCGCCGCAGTTTTTTTACCAGCTCCCGCAGGCTTTCTTCGGTGCAGTTTGCGCGCCCCATGCGCCGCAAAACCTCCGTGCTGCCGTGCTGCATGGGCACGTCCATGTAGGCGCAAACCTTGACGCAGCTGCGGGCCGCAAAAATTATTTCGTCCGTTATATGTTCGGGGTGCATGTACATCAAACGGATCCAAATAATTTCGTTTATGCCGTTCAATTCGCGCAGCAATTCCGGGAGCCGCCTGCTTCCGTACAGATCGGCTCCGTAATTGGCGGCGTCCTGCGCGACAAGCGCCAACTCTTTAACGCCGTGCGCGGCGAGACGCCCGGCCTCCGCAACTATGTCTTCGATAGGGCGGCTGTAGTATGCGCCGCGGATTTTCGGGATGGTGCAGTAGGCGCAGAGGTTGTCGCATCCGTCCGCAATTTTGAGCGACGCGGTATGCGTCGGCGCGGTAAGCATGCGGCCGATGTGCAGAGACGAATCGGGCGCCGCGTCCGTAAAATAAGAAGCGAGCCCGCCGCAAACAGCTTCCGCAATACGCCCGAACCCGCGCGCGCCGATAACCGCGTCCACTTCAGGTATTTCCTTCAGGATTTCTTCGCGGTAGCGTTCCGCCATGCAGCCCGCTGCGACAAGTACGCGGCAGTTTCCGCTGCGTTTATATTCCGCGAGCGACAAAAGATTTTCGATGCCTTCCTTTACCGCGTCCTTTATAAAGCCGCAGGTGTTCACCGCGATCGCGTCCGCGGCTTCCGGCGACGAAACTATTTCATGCCCCGACCTTTTTAAAATGCCGAGCATCGCTTCGCCGTCGGTCAAATTTTTATCGCAGCCGAGATTTAAAAAATATATGTTCAAGGTTTATCCTTATAATTGGCTGTGTATTCTTCCCATGTGATCATTACCTTGCGCGGCTTAGCGCCGTTGTCCGGCCCGACGATTCCCCGCGTCTCGAGCTCTTCCATAAGGCGTGCAGCGCGGTTGTATCCGATGCGGAACTGCCGCTGCAGCATGCTCGTGGAAGCCTTGCCCTTTTCAACCAAAAATTCTACCGCTTCCGAAAAAAATTCGTCTAAGTCTTCGTCGCCTGTAATTGCCGCGCCGCCCGGCGCGGTTATTTTCGTGATCATTTCGGGCGTGTAGTCCGCGGTCGCCTGTTCTTTTAAATATGTCACCAATTTTTCCACTTCGGGGTCGCTTATATAACCGCCTTGCAAACGCACGGGCTTGTTTTTGTCCATCGGTAAAAACAACATGTCGCCCTTGCCGAGCAATTTTTCTGCTCCGTAGCCGTCGAGCACCACCCGCGAATCTACTCCGGACGAAACGGCGAACGCCAATCTCGAGGGAATGTTCGCTTTGATGAGACCGGTTATAACATCCACAGACGGCCGCTGCGTTGCCACGATCAAATGGATGCCCGCCGCCCGCGCCTTTTGCGCAAGGCGGCATATCGCTTCCTCTACCTCGCCCTTGCAAACCATCATAAGATCCGCGAGCTCGTCTATTATTATTACTATCTGCGGCATGTACGGATTTTCGCCGGTTGAGTTGTAGCTTTTTATTTCTCTTGCGCCGCTTTCCGCAAACATATTGTAGCGGTTGTCCATTTCCGCCACCGCCCACTGCAGAGCGCCGGATGCTTTTTTGGGGTCGGTGACCACGGGTATCAAAAGATGCGGGATGCCGTTAAAGACAGAAAGCTCCACAACCTTTGGGTCGATCATAAGCAGCTTTACTTCATCGGGCCGCGCTTTAAACAAAATGCTTGCGATCAATGTGTTGATGCACACGCTTTTGCCGGAACCCGTCGCGCCCGCTATAAGAAGATGCGGCATGCGCGCTATGTCCGCGACCACCGGGTCGCCTGCGATGTCCTTGCCTACTGCAAACGCAAGCTTGGACGGAAATTTTTCGAACAGCTCCGTGTCAAGGATTTCACGCAAAAAAACCGGCTGCGGGTCTTTGTTGGGTATCTCTATACCCACCGCGGACTTGCCGGGTATCGGCGCTTCGATGCGGATGCCCTGCGCCGCGAGACTCAACGCCAAATCGTTTGAGAGGTTGGCTATGGTCGCAACCTTAACGCCGGGGCCGGGAGCCATGTCGTAGCGCGTGACTGTGGGGCCCACGCTCACTTCGATAACCTTCGCTTCGACCTTGAAACTTTTAAGTGTCTCTTCCAGTATCCGCGAATTTTCGTCTATCTGATCGATCATGCCCGTCATGTTTACAGGGGGCGATGTCTTTAGCAGTTCGACGGGCGGCAGTTCGTAATTTTCATACAGCTGCTCTTCGTTTGCTTCGCGTTCGATGTTGTCCGCGCCGTTTTTTTCGTCGTTAAAATCGATGTCGTTGTTTAAAATTCTTACTAATGCGTCGTCGATATTTTCATCGTCATTGTTATCGTCATAGTCATCGTCGGAACCGTCTTTGCATACGCCGCGCGCGTCTTCCGCCTCCGTGTCCGCCATTCCGCGGATTATCGGGCGAGGCCCGCCCCTGCGTTTTTCAAACGAACTGTCGCCGCCGTCTTTTTCGTTGTCTTCGTTTTTATTTTTTTCGTCTTTATTATTTGCGTCGCCGCCTACGGACAATATGCCGCCGGCTTCTTCGCCGTCGTCGTCTATGTCAAAGATGGACGCTTTTTTTTGCCTCGCCTGAGCTTTTTGGACGCGGGTCGGCAGCGGTTTGAGCTTGGCGCCGCCCCGCGGCAGGTCGCTTGGATCGCCTTCGCCGTTATCCTTGGCTTCGAACGCGCCTTGAAGCGCCGTGCGGGATTTTTTCCAAACCCTGCGGATCGCCTTGACCAGCGAACGTCCCGTGAGCAGCATGAGCATGACCGTCATTGCGGTTATCAGCATGATGCCCGCGCCAACCGTTCCCAAAAGCGTACGCAGCGCGTCGCCGAGCATCCCGCCCAATACGCCGCCGTGCCTTACGCCCTCGGCCGTATAAAGCCCCGCCAAATAATCCGTAAAAAAATTTCCGACGCTTTCGGGGCGCTCGGTAAATAAATTCACGAACCCTATGAAGCACCAAAAC
>WRDG01000006.1 GCA_009783525.1 Defluviitaleaceae bacterium
ATTAACTGCAACCACCGATTTTGCACTTCGAAAAATTCCTTATTGCCGGAATTTTCCTCGCGTAAAATCGAGTTAATCAACGAATATTAAACACGGCGCGAAAGGTGTAAAAATGAAAAAATTTGTGCAGCTTGACAAATTGAGCAAGCGGGCCCGCAAGGAGCGGGACGCGAGGGAGCGGCGCACATGGGGCGGCTTGAACCCAGCGACGCGGGTGCTTCAAAACAAAAAAACAGACAGGCGCGAAAAAGCCCGGTGGGATGCATACGACGATTCCCAGCCGGGCTTTTTTGCTGCTTGTAAAATTATTTTAAAGCCTCGTGCGTTTCTTTAAGCTGTTTGATTATTTCGATTTTTTGCGGGCACTTTTTTTCGCATTCGCCGCATTCGGTGCAGGCGGTCGCTGGCTTGTCGTTTGATTCCGGCTTGAGGAGGTTTGAATACTCCCACTTTGCGTGCTGCTTCAAACCGTAAATCCGGTCGTAGTTCATAAATTTGAATACCTTGCCGATGTCTATCCCCTGCGGGCAGGGCTTGCAATAATTGCAGCCCGTGCAGTAGAGGTCGGCGAGGTTTTTTATGTCTTTAAAATTTTTGTCCACGCGGTCCCATTCGTCGGGCGTGAGCGGCCCGGAAACGGAAGCGGTCGCCGCGTTTTCTTCAATGTTTTCAAATGATTCCATGCCGGAGAAGGCGACATTGACATGCGGGTTTGAAAGCACGAACCGCAGCGCGAGCTCGGCGGTTGACTTTACCTTCTCGCCCAGGATTTCTTGGATGACCTTGCTCGGCTCGCGCAGGCGGCCGCCGCCGACCGGGCCCATCACGGAAACGCCGAGCCCTTTCTCGCCGCAATGCCGTATCGTGTCCTCGTTCGAGCGGTCGAGCAGGTTGTATTGAAGCAAAACCGACTCAAAGAAGCCGGAGTCTGCAATTCCCTTTATGTTTTCCGGCTCGTCGTGCGTAGAAAACGAAATGTGGCGGATCACTCCTTCGTCTTTCGCTTTGCGCATCGCGTCGACAAGGCCGCCCTTGACGTTTATGTTTTCGTTCCACGACGAGAGCGACAGTCCCCAGAAGAGGTAGAAGTCTATGTAGTCGGTCTGCAATTCGGTAAGCGAGCGTTCGAGCCATTTCATCCAGCCGTCGTAGGTTCCGTCCGATCCGTTTTTAGTCGAAATGAAAACCTTGTCGCGCCGCCCCTTAAACGCTCTGCCTGTGAAACCTTCGCTGAAGCCGTCCATGTAATAGTGGCCCGTGTCGAATATGTTTACGCCAAGCTCAAGCGCCTTGTCGATCAACGGTATCGCCTTTTCGTCGTCCACGCCCGCGGCCTTGCCGTCCGCATCGTAAATCATAGGCATGCGCGCAATCCCGAAGCCCAGCGAGCTTAACTTTTTTCCGGTTTTTCCGTATTCCTTATATAACATGATCCGTCTCCTTTTTTTTCTAAACAACGCCGGATTTATTTTGACCGGCAAAATTTTTTACGCTTTTAAATAATGTTCGGCATATTTTTTATCTTCGAGGCTGATGTGCTCGATTATCCAGTTAATTAAAAATTTGCTCGCCTCGTCGATTATTTCACGCGAGATGCCTTCGGAGTCGATGCGGTCCTTCAAGTCGTTAAAATCATCAATAAAATATTTATGCAGCCGTTCGTGCGCGTTTACATCCGGATAAGATTTTTCGCGCTGCAACGCGATTTCGAACGAAAAGTGCTGGAGCACGTACGATTCCAAAAAAACCAGCATCCCGTTGATTTCGCTTTGAGCGAGGTTGCCGCCGGCCTTTTCAAAAAAATTTTCCGCATGCTCGATTAATTGCTTATGCTGCGTGTCGATTTCTTCAATGCCGGTGTTGAGCGATTCGTCCCAAGCCATGCAATTTCCTCCCATTAAAATATTTTATTGTAAAGCATTTATAAACTCCCTGCGCAGAATCACCTTCGGTGTTTCTTCCTTGCACAGAATCACCTTCGGTGTTTTTGCGTATTGAAAAACGGTCGGCTTGCGACCGATTATAACAACTATTTGAATTTATTTGTAAAGAATAATAAAATGTCCGGGTTATTGCATACACGAAAGGAAGATAGGCATGCGTTACATTGGCGCGCAGGCGAAGGGTCTCCGAATGCCCATCATCAACCCGGGCGATCCGCTTGCGGAATTGGTCGCCGTACAGTTGGCGGCGGCTTCGGCGGCGGAGGGCACGGAGCTTAAGCCCGACGATATAATCGCCGTTACCGAAGCGGTGGTAGGGAAAGCGCAAAAAAATTATGTAAAGATAGACGATATTGCCGAGGACATCAAACAAAAATATCCGGGCGGCACGGTCGGGGTAGTGTTCCCCATCATGTCGCGCAACCGTTTTTTAAATATTTTAAAGGGAATAACCGCCGGCGCAAAAAAAGTTTATGTGCTGCTGGCTTTTCCTGCGGACGAGCAGGGCAATCCGCTGGCGGACATGGAACTGTACGACGACATTGCGGACGCGATGCCGCCGGGGCCGGTCCCCGCGGATGTTTATAAAAAGCTCGCGGGCACATACCTGCATCCGTTTACGGGTGTGGACTACATAGAACTGTACGAATCCGCGGGCGCGTCGGTCTATGTTTCGTCCAATCCGAGGGACATTTTAAAATTGACTCCGCATGTTTTGGCCGCGGACATTCAAAACAGGTTTATCACGCAAAAACGGCTGCTTAAAGCCGGGGCGAAAACGGTGTATACATTGTCCGACGTGATGAGCGCTTCGGTTAACGGCAGCGGCTTTAACGAAAAATACGGCGTCCTGGGCTCAAACCTCGCCACGGACGACACATTAAAACTTTTCCCGCGCGAATGCGAAGCCTTTATATACGAACTGCAGGATAAAATTTTTGGCAAAACCGGAGTAAGGCCGGAAGTCATGGTTTACGGCGACGGCGCCTACAAGGATCCGGAGCGCGGCATATGGGAGTTTGCTGACCCGGTCGTGTCGCCGGCGTTTACCGAAAGGCTCGGGGGCATGCCGAACGAAATAAAAATAAAAATGGTGGCCGACCAATACTTAGCGGACTTAAAGGGCGAAGCAAAATCGGAAGCAGTCCGCGAAATGATCAGGCAAAAATCCGACGACAATCCTTATAACGAGGGCACTACGCCAAGAAAATTTTTCAATCTTTTGGGCAGCCTCTGCGATTTGGTCAGCGGCAGCGGAGACAAGGGGACGCCCGTGGTTTGGGTGCGCGGTTATTTCGACAACTATGCGACGGAATAAAAAATGGATAACATAAACATAATAACGTCTCTCATTGAAATAGAAGAAGAGGCCGACGGGCGTATCGGAGCCGCGGAAACTGAAAAAGAAAGCCTGCGGTTGTTGATTGAAAGGGAAGCCGGCCTTCGTATCGCGCAAATCAAGCTTGACGCAGAAAAAAAAGCCGAAAATTATCAAAAATTGCGCGAGTTTGAAAGCGAGCGCGAAATAGCCGAAATAACAGCCGATACGGAAATAAAGATTATTACTACGGAAGCAAAATACGATATGGAGCGCGAAAAGCTTGTCGCAAAAATGCGTGAAGCGGTATTAGCCGCCGAAGCATGAATTTTTACGCGGTAAACGCAAAAATCTTCGCGATGCGAAGCAAACTGCTCAAGCGGAAAGACTACGAATATCTATGCTCGTTAAAAACGGTGGACGAAGTCGGGGTTTTTATTGCCGAACAGCCGTTTTACAGTTTTTTAATGCCCGCCGCAGAAAACGGAGGCACGCACAGGGGCGCGCTGGAGCAAATGCTCGCGCCGGTTATTTATTACGCTTACGAAAATATCGGATGCTTTTTTTACGAAAAAAAATACCGCTTTTTTATGGATCGGCTGTTCGAGCGGCATCCGCATACATTCATTAAACTCCTTATGTGCGGCATCCGCGATAAAAACCCGCACACCGCGGTTTTTGAACTTTCGGCGTTTATTAATAAATATATACGGACCGACGCGCATAAATTGGCCTCGGCGGACAATTTGGAAACATTTGTCGACAGCTTAAAAAAAGCGCCGTTCTATCCGATGATAACGGCGGCATACGAAGAAAACAAATCGATTTTCGCCATAGAGACTCAGTTGGATCTATATTATTATCTCCGCCTTAAAAAATTTGCCGGCAGCCTCGGGAAAAAAAGCAAAGCGGCAATGGATAAACTGACCGGCGAAGAAATCGATATACGCAACATAATTTGGATGTACCGTTTAAAATTTTTTTTCGGAATAAACGACGCAAGGATATACACATATCTAATACCGATCCATTACCGGCTTAAGCCAAGTGATATCAGGCAGCTGGCGGAATGTGCGCACGAAGATTTATTTACGGAGAAGATTCAGTCTACGGCTTACAAAAATATTTTCGGGGACTTTACAAAACCCGAAAGAAAATTTGATTTGCACATGCAAAAACTTTTGGCCCAAACCGCAGGCAAATGCCGCGATACTCCGGCCTGCGCTGTTTCTTTTCTTTTCGATCTGGAAATAGAGATAAAAAACCTGACGACCGTGATCGAAGGGGTCAGATACGGGCTTGCGGCGGGTTCCATTTTGTCGCAGCTTATTTGTTAATTTGTTAATTTGTTAATTTGTTAATTTGTTAATTTGTTAAATTTGCTAAAAATGCTTTGACGGAAAGGCGCCCTTATGCGGACGGCATTGTCATGATAGAAAAAATGAAATACATAAATATAACCGGACCTATCGACCTGCTCGACACTATAACCGAAGGATGTCTTTCGGCCTATGATATTCAATTTGAAAACGCCGCAAAAAAAATGGGCGCAATCGACGGATTGCGCCCTTTTTCAATGCCCAATCCGTTTGCCGAACATGCGCGGATGGCGGCGGATCTGCTCGCATCGCTTGAACGGCGGGACAGAACCAAGGCCGACTGTATAAAAATAGACGCGGACCGCGCCGTAAAAACAGTCGAATCGGCTCATATAAATTTTTTGGCGAGCCAAAAAAACAAAGAAGAGCTTAGGCTAAAAAAAGAAGAGTGCGGCAAAAACTATAGTCTGCTTTCGCATTTTTCGGGGCTCGATTTTGACTTTAACAAGCTGGAGTCTTTCAAGCACATCAACTATGCGTTCGGATGCATGCCCAGGGCAAACTACATGCAGTTCGAATCATTTTTATACGGCGAGCCGGAAATACTCTTCGCCGAAAGCGAAACGGACCGCGATTTTGTGTGGGGCGTATACTTCACGCCCGCACCGTTTTCGGACAAGGTTCGCTCGATATTCAACTCGCTGCATTTCGAAACGTTTGATCTGGCGGATGCGTATAACGGCGCAAAAAACGAAATGATTTCCGCCGCCGCCGAATATTGGAAAAACAAGCTTGCCGAAACGGAAAGTTTGCTTAGTGAGCCGGACGTTTGCGCGTCTGCCGAGCCGGAGCATGATCCCGCCGAATTGCGCGCGGCGTGCGAAAAAATAATGAGGCTTAACGATGTATACGGCTTGCGTAAAAATGCGGCGGTTACGGCGCAGGGAAACTTTATTTACGTCGGCTGGACGACGCGCAAGGATGCAAAGAGGATGGCCGCAGAACTGAGCGGTTACGGGCTGACATTTTTTTCGAGGGAATACGTAAGAGGCGATCCCGAAACGGATCTGCCTCCGACACGCCTCAAAAATTTGCCCGTTGTCGGGCTTTTCGAATTTTTCGTTAAAATGTACGGATTGCCGAGATACGGCGAGATGGATCCCACGCCGATAATGGCGGTCGTTTACACTCTGCTCTTCGGTATTATGTTCGGCGACGCGGGCCACGGCATTTGCCTTGCCGTAATCGGGCTGCTTCTTTACGCAACAAAAAAGAACCCGCTCGGAGGCATAATGGCGGCAGCGGGATTTTCCGGGATGATTTTCGGTTTTGTCTACGGTATTGTTTTCGGACTCGAAGACGTCCTTCGCGCCTACCTTAAAAAACCGGCGGAAGACATAATCGGCACGCTGCTTTTTGCCGTCGCGGTGGGCGCGGGCCTTATACTCATGTCTATGGCGTTAAACATTGTCAACGCTTTAAAAAAACGCGACATGTTAAAATTTTTTTTGGATCCGAACGGTATATCGGGATTTATTTTTTACGGAGCCGTCGTGCTTGCGATTTATATGTCCGTATACGGAAATAAATCCGTAAACGGGCTGTTTGTCGCCGCGGCTTGCCTGCCGCTGCTGGTCGTCGCGTTAAGGGAGCCCTTTTGCAGGATAATCAAGGGGGAGAGGTTTCTTTCCGAAGGATTGGGAATGTTTGCGGTCGGAACGGTGATCGGATTGTATGAGGTGTTATTGTCATATGCGGCTAACACGATTTCTTTTGTGCGCGTTGGCGCGTTCGCGCTGACGCACGCCGGAATGATGGCGGTGGTCGCCCTTCTTGCGCGGAACTCATCGGGATTGTCGCATATAGCTTTTATAGTTTTGGGTAATTTGCTTGTCATTGCCATCGAAGGACTGTTGGTCGGCATACAGGTGCTTCGTTTAAATTTTTACGAACTGTTCAGCCGTTTTTACCAAAGCGGCGGAAAACCGTTCACGCCGAGCTTAAAAAAGGAGGCGGTCAAATGACCATAGTTTTAATAAGCATATTGTTCGCGTCTACGATAATTGTTCCGCAAATTTATTTTAGGGCGGGCGGCCGCGGAGCGGGACGCGGCAAACGGGCGCTGTTTTTTAACTTGATTTCGTTTGCGGCGGTTTTTGTTTTTTCTTCTGTGTTTATTTTTTCGGGCAAAGCGTTTGCGGCGGAGCAGGCCGCTGCGGTTTCGGATACAGCAACGGCTGCGGCATATTTGGCAGCCGCGATTGTTACCGGCTTGGCGTGCATAGGTACGGGTGTGGCGGTAGGTCCCGCCGCTACGGCTGCAATAGGCGCGATAAGCGAAAACGAAGGCATTATGAGCAAAGCGCTGGTTTTTGTCGCAATGGCGGAAGGGATAGCAATATACGGCCTGCTCATTTCGTTCATGATATTAAACAATGTGTAAAGACGATGCTGATGCATTTGATAAGCGACAACATTGACACAAAAACCGGACTGCGGCTCGTCGGCATAAAAGGCACGGTGGCGCACACGGAAAACGAAGTTTGCGAAGCGCTCGAAAAAGCCGCGGCGGATAAAAATATCGGGATAATAATCATTACGGAAAAGCTTGCCGTAAATTTTCCGGCTGTTTTCGACAAGTTCAGGGCGGAGCACAAGCTGCCGCTGCTTGCGGAAATTCCGGACAGGCACGGGAGCGGGCGAGGCGAAAATTATTTAAAGAGATTTTTCAAAGGAAGCGTTTAAGTGAATATTAAACACAAGCTTGGGTTTTTCAGGGAAACCGTGCTCCATGCGGCGGACGGGAAGGTTTTGGCCGCGCGCGGCGAAACCGAAAAAGAAATTGTTTCCGCAACAGGCAAAATGATAATCGAAGCGGAAAACGAGGCAAACGACTTTGTGTCAAACGCCAAATACGAAACCGACCGCGAAATAAACAAAAAGATCAACGCTGTCCTGCACGAATCAAAGCGCAGGCTTAATTTAAAGCGCAAAGATATTTTATGCGAACTTTTTGCCGAAGCGCGGAACGAATTAAAATCATTTGCCGAATCCGAAAATTATTTAGAATTTTTAAATAAAAAAATTAAGTGCGCAGTTGAAAAATACGGCGGAGAATTTAACGGCGTTGCGGTAACGAAACGGGACGCCGATTTGATCAAGCGTTCCGCAAATCAATTCGGACTGCGGATTCAAACCGCCGGCGACGAAATAATCGGCGGTTTTTGCCTGCTTGCGGAAGACGGCCGGGTCAAAGCCGACATGACATTCGAAAATTTATTGGCGGAAGCGGGCGAACGCCTGCTGTTTTTTGAATCATGAGCGAAATTATCGGCATCAACGGTCCCGTAATAACCGTAAGCGGCGGCTCGGATTTTTGCATGGCAGAAACGGTAAAGGTTGG
Source organism: Defluviitaleaceae bacterium (assembly GCA_009783525.1). Taxonomy (GTDB): domain Bacteria; phylum Bacillota; class Clostridia; order Lachnospirales; family WQUN01; genus WRDG01. Next base: position 7,984 of record WRDG01000006.1, read on the forward strand.
CGCGTCCGAGCTTGAAGGGGAAGTTATTTCGCTGCGGGGCGGCTGCGCCACGGTGCAGGTATACGAAAGCACATCGGGTTTGAAGCCCGGCGACGCAGTGCGCGGCACGGGCGTTCCATTGTCGGTTTGCCTTGCGCCGGGCATGGCGGGTAACGTGTTCGACGGAATAGGGCGGCCGTTAAAATCTTGCGGCGGCATTTATATAGAAGCCGGAGCAAAAAAAACGGCAAGCGGCGCAAGCGAAAAAAAGTGGAGCGTAAACTTTTGCGTAGCGCCGAGCGAAACGGTTTTTGAAGGGCAGACCATCGCCGAAACAGTCGAAACCCCGTCCGTCGTTTATAAAGTAACTGTGCCGCCGGGAACGGGCGGCAGCGTGCTGTCCGTTTCGGGTAACGGCTTGTATTCGACTGACGACGTGCTTGCATTGATAAGCACGCCAAGCGGCGTAAAAGAAATTAAGCTCGCCCAGCATTGGCCGGTTCGCACGCCGAGACCTTGCAAAGAAAGATACGCTCCCGACAGGCCGCTCGTTACGGGGCAGCGCATCATCGACATGCTGTTTCCGATAGCAAAGGGCGGGACGGCGGCGATACCCGGAGGCTTCGGGACAGGCAAGACCATGACGCAGCATCAGCTTGCGAAATGGGCCGACGCGGACATAATCGTTTACATCGGCTGCGGCGAGCGCGGCAACGAAATGGCGGAGGTCTTAGAAGAGTTCGGCGGATTGATTGATCCCCGTACCGGCTCTCCGCTGATGGACCGCACAATATTGATTGCGAACACGTCCAACATGCCGGTTGCAGCAAGGGAAGCGAGCATTTACACGGGCATAACGATAGCGGAGTTTTACAGGGACATGGGCTATCATGTCGCGCTGATGGCGGACTCTACGTCCAGGTGGGCGGAAGCGCTGCGCGAATTGAGCGGCCGCTTGGAAGAAATCCCGGCGGAGGAAGGCTATCCCGCGTATTTGGCTTCGCGGCTTTCCGGTTTTTACGAACGGGCGGGTTATGTAAAAAATTTAAACGGGACGGACGGCTCCGTGACGATTATCGGCGCAGTTTCGCCGCAGGGCGCGGATTTTTCCGAGCCGGTCACTCAAAACACCAAAAGGTTCGTACGCTGTTTTTGGGCGCTTGACAGGACGCTGGCATACGCGAGGCATTATCCCGCGATAAATTGGATAGAGAGCTACAGCGAATACACGGAAGAATTGAAGCCTTGGTACAAGGCCAACGCCGGCACGGATTTTATGAAAAACCGCGCAAAAATAATTAAAATCCTGTGCGAGGAAAACGAAATATTAGAAATTGCGAAGCTGATAGGCGCGGATATTCTGCCCGACGAAAAACAGCTGACGCTCGAAGTCGCGCGCGTAATAAGGATCGGGTTTGCCCAGCAGAATGCGCGCCACGAAACGGACGCGTACACACCGCTTGCCAAACAGGTGAAAATGCTTGAACTTATAATTTATTTGGATGAAACATGCAAAAAAATTTTGGCGAAGGGAGCGCATGTCGATGCGTTAAGGCGCTCGGGGATTTTCGACGAGATTATCGGATTAAAATATGAAAAGCAAAACGGTTCCGACGACGGACTGAAAAAATATTACGAAAAAATCGACTTGGTTTTTGACGGGATCGTTAATAAAACGGAGAACCGGTATGGAGTATAAAGGATTCAGCGAGTTAAACGGTCAGCTGATGTTTTTGGACGGGGTAAAAAATCCAGTCTTCGACGAGCTTGTCCGCATAAAAGCCGACCGCGGCGTTTACGGCGAAGAGCAATTGATAGGCAGGGTAATAAAAATATCGGGCGGCAGGGTTGTCGTTCAGGTTTTCGGCAGGACGGACGGCATTTCAAACGGCAACTCCGTTTGCGCCTTTACCGGCAGGCCGATGGAAACGGGGCTGTCTGCGGATATATTGGGACGGACATTTGACGGACTCGGCCGGGTGTGCGACGGACGCGGCGATATTTTTCCCGTGACAAGAAAAGATATTAACGGCTCGGCGATCAACCCCGTCAAACGGGTTTACCCGCGCAACTACATAAAGACAGGCATATCCGCAATCGACGGCACGGCGACTCTTATCCGCGGGCAAAAGCTGCCTGTTTTTTCCGGCAACGGCCTGCCGCACGACCGTCTTGCCGCGCAGATAGTAAGGCAGGCGTCTGCCGAAGGCGAGGACGGCAAAAATTTTGCCGTGGTTTTTGCGGCGATCGGCGTCAGCCGCGACACTATGGATTTTTTCAGGCAAACATTCGAGGAAAGCGGTGCGCTTTCGAGAGTCGTAATGTATGTAAACCTTGCGAGCGACCCGATTGCGGAAAGGCTTATCACTCCGAGGCTCGCGCTTACCGCCGCGGAGTATTTGGCGTTTGAAAAAAACATGCATGTTTTGGCGGTTATAACCGACATGACGTCGTATGCCGAGGCTCTGCGCGAGGTTTCGTCGTCGTGCGGCGAAATACCCGGCAAAAAAGGCTATCCGGGTTATTTATATTCGGAGCTCGCGTCTCTGTTCGAACGCGCCGGGATCGTCGAGGGTTCGTCCGGTTCCGTTACGCAGATACCGATCCTTACGATGCCGAACGACGACATAACACATCCCATGCCGGATTTAACCGGCTATATTACCGAAGGGCAAATTGTGTTGGACCGCAGGCTGCATTTAAAAGGCGTGTATCCGCCTATTGCGGTACTGCCGTCGCTGTCGAGGCTAATGAAGGACGGGATAGGCGATAAATATACGCGCCGCGACCACCCGGCCCTCGCCAACCAGCTTACGGCTTCGTACGCAAAAGCGGAAGAAGCGGAGGCGCTTGCGTCCGTAATAGGTTTGGAAGAATTATCGGAAACAGATAAAAAATATATTGCGTACGGAAAAATGTTTGAAGAACGCTTTATCGGTCAAAAAAAATATGAAAACAGATCCATGGAAGAAACGCTGAACATCGGCTGGGATTGTCTGCGCCTGCTGCCTAAATCGGAATTGAACAGGATGCCGCCCGAAATAACCGAAGAATTTTTTCAAGGGGAAAATTAATGGAGCAAGCCGAGTTTCCAACAAAGGGCAACTTGATTGCCGCAAAAAATTCCCTGCGTTTATCGAAGCAGGGCTACGATCTGCTCGACAAAAAAAAGACCGTGCTCATGCGTGAAATGACTGACCTAAACAGCAGAGCGGCGGAACTGCGCGAAAAAATTTGCGCTATTTTTTTGTCTGCGTATGCGGCTTTGCAGCAGGCAAATATCGAGATGGGAATATCAATGGTTGAGCGGATAAGCGGCGGCACGCCGCTTGAAGAGTCCGTGAGCATTTTTGTCAGGAGCATCATGGGCGTCGAGCTTCCGTCCGTCAACTACGAAAATTCCGTAAAAAATAAACTCGTTTATAATTTTAATAACACGACGGTTTCGCTGGACAAAACATTTCAAAAATTTAACGATGCGAAAGACGTGATCATTAAATTGGCGGAAGCGGAAAACACGGCGTACAGGCTTGCCGCCGCCATAATAAAAACGCAAAAACGGGCGAACGCATTGCAAAACGTGACGATACCCAAGCTCGAAAAAAGGATCGTGTTTATTCAGTCTGTTTTGGAAGAAAGAAGCCGCGACGAGGTCACGCGGTTTAAAATGGCAAAAAGGAAGGCGGTCTGCGAATGAAGGCCGCGGTGCTTCAATCACCCGGCAATTTGGTTTACGGCGATTGGCGCGAGCCGCAGGCCGGGCCGGGGCAGGTAAAAATTAAAGTAAAGTGCGCGGGCATATGCGGCTCAGACATACCGAGGGTGCTTCGGGGCGCGGCACATTCGTACCCGATCGTGCTGGGCCACGAATTTTCCGGAATAATTACCGAAACGGGCGAGGGCGTATCAGACGGGCTGGCGGGTAAGCGCGCCGCGTGCGCGCCGTTGCTGCCGTGCATGTCTTGCCGTGACTGCAGGTGCGGCAATTACGCGCTCTGCGGCAAATACGGATTTATCGGTTCGCGGCAGCAAGGCGGGTTCGCGGAGTATGTCTGCCTGCCTGAAGAAAACGCCGTCCCGTTCGGTGACGGCATCGGCTTCGAACAGGGAGCGATGTTCGAACCGTCCACCGTCGCGCTGCACGGTTTAAGACGGGTAAATTATACGGGCGGCAAAAACGTGTGCATACTGGGCGGCGGCACCATCGGGCTTTTTACGATGCAGTGGGCAAAAATATTCGGCGCCGCGCATTTGACGGTTTTCGACATATCAAATAAAAAATTAACGCTCGCAAAAAAAATGGGCGCGGACGAAACGATAAACCCGTCTGTGCAGCATTACAGAGAAAATTTTTACGATTATGTTTTCGAAACGGCGGGCTCGGTCGAAACCATGCGGATGTCGTTCGTTTTGGCGGCAAAAAAAGCTTCGGTTTGTTTTATTGGCACGCCTGCAAACGACCTTTCGTATTCGCCGAAAGAATTCGAGGAGATGCACAGAAAAGAATTTACTCTCACGGGCTCGTGGATGAGTTATTCCGCGCCGTTTCCGGGCGAAGAGTGGACGCTCACCGCCGATGCGTTCGCCTCGGGCAAGCTGCGTTTCGATCCCGAAATGATTCACAGGGTGTTTCCTTTAAGCGAAGCGGCGCAAGCGTTTGAAATGTTTAAAAACCCGGCTGACGTAAAGGGCAAGATAATGATCGGGATCGGATAAACAGGAGGTTTTTTATGGTTAAAGACATTCCGCAAAAAGACGCGGACATATTGAGGGAGCTCGCCTTTAAGCAGCGCGAAACAGCCGAGAGCCCCAAAATGCGCGAACTGTTCAGGCGTTGGACAAAGCACAACGATTGCGAAGGCGAAAGCCCGATGGTTACCGTCGAGTTGTGGACCTTCGGCAGCGAGGTCGTGCCGCGCCGCCTGCGCTGCGAATCTGAAAAGGCGCGTTCGATGGAACACTCGATGGTTTCGCATTTGATCCCGTTTACCGAATTTGGCGACGACACTCCGGTCGTGCCGTATTATTCGGTTTTTAGGGGCGCGCATTTCAAACCGTTTGACATCGATTTAAAGGTCGAACATGCAGCCGGCAGTCTCGGCCACCAATTTGTCCCGCAGATAAATGATTTGGAAAAAGATTTTCATTTGCTGAAAAAATCATCGATTCATATAGCGGAGGCCGATTCGGTAAACGCGCACATAGAATACGTAAACGATTTGTTCGGCGACATATTGCCGCCGAAAATTTCGGGCCGCTCGCTGTATTGCGTGCTTACTCAGTGGCTCGTGCATGTGATGAGCCTCGAGACGATACTGACGTCGATATACGACTATCCGGATCTGTTCCGCAAAATGATGGAAAACCTTTCCAATGACTGCATAGAATTTTTCGGCAAACTGGAATCGAACGGCGTGCTGGGATCTACGGCGGGCCCCGAGGGTCTCGGCAACGGGACGTATTGTTTTACGGACGGTTTGCCTGCGGCCAAGCCGCCGGAAGAAATTTATAAGGTGAGCGAAATCTGGGGGTTTGCGGACTCGCAGGAAACAGTTTGCATGTCTCCCGAAATGTTCGGGGAGTTTATTTTTCCGTACTATAAAAAAGTAACCGACGCGTACGGTTTGATGTCTTACGGCTGCTGCGAAGCGGTGCACCCGTTTTGGGAAAACAGCCTGTCGAAATCAAAAAACCTGCGCAAGCTTTCTATTTCGCCGTGGTGCGACGAGGCTTACATGGGCCGCGAGCTCGCCGGCAAAAAAATTATTTATCACCGAAAGCCCGCCGCAAATTTTTTAAGCGACGCGAACGGCTTCGATGAAGGCGCGTTTCGCGCAAGCATAAAAAACACCCTCCGCTGCGCGGAAGGGTGCAAAATAGAATTTACGCAGCGCGACGTCTACACGATTAGAAACGACGAAGACCGCGTCAAACGCTACGTAAAAATTTTGCGCGAAGAAATCGAAAAGTCGTACGGAAAATAAATGTTAGCGATTATATTAATTTAAAATTAACCGTCGAAAATTAAACGGCAATCCGTTAACGTCCGCTGCGAATGCAGCGGGCGTTTTTTTTGCCGTACATTAATTTACATTTTGTTCATCAATTTATTTTTAATCTTGCTATAATGACACGGCAAAATATTTCGGGAAGAAGTGGTCGTTTTGATAGAAGTTCGCAACCTTTCAAAAACATACGGGCAGCACAAAGCGCTCGACTGCATAAGTTTTTCGGTGGCGGCCGGCGAAATCGTCGGTTTTTTAGGGCCGAACGGCGCCGGCAAAACAACAACAATGAACATAATTACCGGGTACATAGCCGCGACGGAAGGCGAGGTCGTGATAAACGGCGCGGATATCGTGGCGGAGCCGGAAGCCGCAAAATCCAACATCGGTTATCTGCCCGACACGCCGCCCGTCTACGGGGACATGAGGCTGGACGAATATTTGGATTTTGTTGCGGACATAAAAAACGTAAAAAAATCGGAGCGGCCCGAAATGCTTAGCCGCATAAAAGAATCGGTCAGGATCGAAGACATGTCCAAAAGGCTGATAAAAAATTTATCGCGCGGGTACAGGCAGCGCGTCGGGCTGGCGCAGGCGATGGTGGGCAACCCGAAAGTGATCATAATGGACGAGCCGACAATCGGGCTCGACCCCAAGCAGATAATCGAAATGCGCGATGTCGTAAAAAAACTGGGCAAAAAACATACGGTCATACTTTCGTCACACATAATGCAGGAAGTGAGCGCCGTATGCGACCGCGTCATGATTATAAACAAGGGAAAAATTGTCGCGAGCGACACGCTTGAAAAACTTTCGGCGGGGCTTACGTCAGGTAGGCGGATGCAGGCGCGCATCAAAGGCGGCAAGGAGCAGATAATAAGCGCTTTTAAGGACGCGCCTATTATTAAAAGCCTGACGGCGGATGTCAGCCGCGAGCCGGGCACATGGGACGTCGTTTTGTCCGGCGACGAAAACATAGACATACGTGAAGCGGTGTTCAAATGCATGGCAAAAAACAATCTGCCCATATTATTAATGAAGTCGCTTGACATGACGCTCGAAGAAATATTTTTACAGATAACCGGCGGGTCCGCAGAGGAGGAAAAATAAATTGGTTTCGATATTCAAAAAAGAAATCCGCGCTTATTTTACACAAATGACCGGCTATTTGTTCCTCATGTTCATGATTTTGCTCACGGGCATATATTTTGCGCTGTACTGCGTATATGCGCAGTCACCGCAATACCAGGCGGTGCTTTCGGGCGTGACGATCGTTTTCTTCATAATGATACCCACGCTCACTATGCGTCTCTTCGCGGAAGAAGTGCGGCACAAAACCGATCAGTTGCTGTACACGAGCCCGCTTTCGGTCGGAAAAATCGTAATCGGCAAATTTTTGGCGGCGACCGCCTTGTTTTTATTCGGATTATTGATCACGGGACTGTTCCCGCTTTTGCTTTCGCGGTACGGATCATTGCCGACGGGGCAAATTATGGGCGCGTTTTTCGGATTTTTCCTGCTGGGCGCTTCGTTTATCGCCGTAGGCCTTTTCATTTCCGTTTTAACGGACAACCAAATTATTTCTGCGGTTGCTACATTCGCCGTGCTTTTTGTTTTTTTTATGATGGATTTCATCGCAATCAGCATGCCGGCCACAACCTTGGCTTCGCTCGTGTTTTTGGCTTTAATTATTTTGGGTGTGGCGTTCGTGATGTACAACAGCACAAAAAATGTATTCGCTGCGGCGGCGGTCGCGTTGGTCGGCTTTTTGGCGGCGGGCGGCATATACCTCTACAACAACTTAATTTTTGACGGCTTCATTATAAAAACGCTGCAATGGTTTTCGCTTTATTCGAGGTACGGATATTTTGTCAACGGTATAATGAATACGTCCGACGTGGTTTATTACGTCACGTTCGCGCTGGTGTTCATATACCTGACCGTAAACGTTATTGAAAAAAGGAGGTGGCGCTGATGAAAAAACTGATAAACGCATTTAAGGACAAACGCCTGAGATACGGTTCGATGTCCACGGTCATGATTTTGCTTGCGGTCGGGCTGTTCGTCACGGTCAACCTCGTGGCGGGTCAGCTTAACGTAAAAAAAGATTTGACCGGCGACCAATTGTTCAGCCTGTCATCCTATTCCAAAACATTTTTAACGACGCTCAAAGACGACGTGACATTGTACGCGCTGTTTCCTACAGGACAGGAAGACGTCATGGTGCAGCAGCTTCTCGAGGAGTACGCGGCGTCGTCTGCGCATATACGCCTCGAATACCGCGACCCCCTGTTAAACCCGCTGTTTGTTGAAGGCTACGCGCAGGGCGGCCGAGTGGAAATCGGCAGCATAATTGTCGAAAGCGCGAAGCGTTTTAAAATTATTCAAACCTCCGAAATGTTCACGCGCGAAATCGATTACAACATATGGGACTATGTGATAACAAGCATCGACATCGAGCCGCAGATTTCAAATGCCATAAGGTATGTTTTAACCGATAACATCCCCGTCATGTATGTCGTTACGGGCAATGCGGAAATGCCGCTTTCGGCCAATTTGATCAGCAAGCTTGAAATGGCGAATTTTTCTGTAAGAGAAATAAATTTGGTTCAGGAAGCCGTGCCGGACGACTGCGACCTGCTGTTTATTACCACGCCCGGCAGGGACTGGACGGAAAGCGAAGCGATCGGCGTCAGGACATATTTGGAAAACAACGGCAGGGCGATTTTCGCGCTTGGCCGCATGGACAGCAGCCGAAGGTTTGATATGTTCGACAGTCTGCTTGCGGGTTTCGGTGTGAGGATGGGGAGTTATATAATCGTCGAAGGCGATACGCGGTATCATTATCCCGGGTATCCCGTAATTTTATTTCCCATAATAAGCCCGCATCCGATTACAAATAATTTCGTGACAAGCTTCGAAACGATGTTTACGCCCGAGGGCACGGGAATAGAAACGTTGGATTTGCGGAGGCCCGGAACCGAAATAACATCGTTGGTTTCAACTTCGCGCAGAGCGTACGGCAAGGTTAATATCATGGCGACGACAACGGAAAAGGAGCCGGGGGACGTAGACGGTCCGTTCGACTTGGCTGTTGCTATTGAAGAGACGTTTTTTGTCGACGACATATACACGACAAAAATGGTTGTGTTGGGGTGCGCGTATTGGCTTGAGGACGAATTTTCCGACAGCATCAACTGGGATTTTATAATCAACAGCGCGAACTGGCTTGTCGAACGCTCCGAAGGCATTTACATACCGTCGAGGACGCCGCCCGTGATTGTGCCGCTCACCTTGAATCAATCGCAGGCGAACCAACTGATGGTCATATCCTGCATCGTGCTGCCTGTTGCGGCGATGGCGGCGGGTTTTGTGGTTTGGATGCTTAGAAGAAATAATTAGGCATAAAAGGAACCTCAATAAACACCGCTTCGTCCAATTTTTAATCCTTCGTTGGTTCATCCGAAAAGATTAAAAATTTTCTCAGCCGGGTTAATAGAGGTTCCCTAAAATGAATCGGAAAGGCGCGGACGTTTAAAATGCTTTTGTCCGTGAAATGAATGGCAGACAAATGAAAAAAACGACAAAAAGCTTGATAGCGCTTGCGGGAGCGGCGTTAGTGATGTCCGCTCTGCTTGCAGTGTACGTTTGGCAAAGCGGCCGTGTGCAGCCCGAAGATGAAGCGGAGCAGCCGGAAGAACTGTCCGTTGTTTTGGTGGATCGAAAAGAAAGCGATATAGAAAGCGTTTCGTTTACATCAAACGGCCGCACATTTACTCTAAAGAGCGAGCCGTTTGCGGGCATCGAAGACAGCGTCATATGGATTTACGCCGACGATCCGGATTTTCCTGTTAACGATTACAACGTGATCAACATGGTGCGCGCGTTTCATAATTTGGTGGCGGACGAAAGGTTTTTGACCGAGGTTGATGATCCGGCCGAATACGGGCTTGACCCGGCGGAGGCGGTTGTCGTCGGAAAATACCGCGACGGCACGTTTATGACATTGTATGTGGGAAATAAAACTCCCGACAGGGAACAGATGTATTTTATGGTCAGCGGCGACGACTCGCTGTATTTGATGCCGGCGTACCTCGGAGAAAGATATACATTCGACGAAGATTATTTTATCGATAAGTATTTGCCGGAGTTGACTCTTACGGAAATCAAGCATGTATATGTCAACCAAAAAGGCCGGCCGCTGCTTGAGTGCCTGTACCGCGGCACGGAAGAGGACTTGATGGCGCTTTATGAAGAATACAATGCCATCAGCATTTTCATGCTTTCGCCGCTTTTGAACCGGGAGCTGTACTATACAAGCTTCCAAACAAATGTGTTGATCAATTTCGATTATTTTTATTTTGGGGAATTAATCGAGATGTATCCGGAGGATCTTTCCGTATACGGTTTGCACGAGCCTGTACTGGAAGTGATACTGGAAGACTTTGACAACAGGATTCATCTTTTGTTCGGCTACGAGGCGGACGGAGACACAATTTACAGCAAGCATGCAGACAAGCCGTACGTTTTTAAAACGTCGTATCATTACATAAAAGATTTTTTTGACATAGATGCGTTCCAGTTGGTTGCAAGGCACACGGCTTTACATGACATAAGGGATTGCAAAAACGTAACGGTGGATTATGCCGGCGACCCGCCCTGGAAATGCGACATTACGATCGTTTTTATCAGGGATCAGGAAGCCAATGACGGTACCGGCGACATGACTGCCGTAGTAAACGGAAGGCTTTTCCCGGACAGGCAGGTGCGTGTTTTTTACCGCAATCTGCTGTCGATCGTTTACGACCGCGACATTCCGGTTTTTGTGCCTGCCGAACCGCCTGTGTTCACAGTTTCGTTCGAAATGTCGGACGGGAATATTCACACATATAAATATTTTACGTACGACGCCAATTTTTACGCGGTGCAGGAAGGCGACGACCCGATTATATTCGTAACAAACCGCATTGCAGTGGAATACATGCTCAGTTTGGCTTTGGAGCTCACGCAAGACTAATAAAAAAAAGCACGGATCCCGGGTTACATCGGAATCCGTGCTTTTTTAATTGTTTCTGGAAATTTTTACTGCTTCTTTCCATGTATCGCGGAATTCGCGAATAAGGTCGCGCACCTCTTCGACTATGGCGGCGTCTTTTGCGATGTTTGCGTCAACCAGCCGACCGTACATATAGTCGTACATGGTGTCGAAATATTTCGAGATTTCGTATTGACGGTCCAACGTGATTTGGAACTCGCGGATGATGTCTTCCGTGCGGATAATAAGCTCGTGCGCCTTTGCATGGTCTTTTTTTGTTATGGCTTGCATCGCCTGATTGCAGAACTTGATAGCGCCTTCGTACAACAAAAGCGTCAGTTCTTCTTTGGACGCGGTAAGCACAACATTGTCGATCATTTTTTCGTACGGATTAGCCGCAATCATAAAAATCCCGCCTCGCTATTTTAAACGGATAGATAATCGTTTAATCAGCGTTTTTTGTCAAGCAGTATACCGGCCAATTCCAGTGTCCGCGCGAAAGCGTCCAAAACTTTTTCAGGCGGAATCTCGCGGATAACTTCTTTCTTTTCCGTGTCCATAACCTTGACCATGATACGCTGCGTCTTTTCGTGGACGCTAATGTTCATTTCGCGGTTGTAAGTTGTAATCGACTTGTTGACTTGCTCGAGTACCTTTTGGATCACGTCCATTGATGCCGGAGCCGATTGTTGTTTTTCGGCGGCGGGCGGCGGCGGCGGAGGCGCGGGTTCCGGCGCAGCCTGCGGCGGAGTTGCTACCGGCGGCTCATATGCCGGCGCGACATTGGTAACATCCATATTCATCTTCCTCCTGTTTGGCAATTATTGCTATGGTTAAAACTTTGGCGTCCGCAATTAAGAATTGTGCAGGTATGCGTTGTTTATTTTTTTCCCCAGGTTAATCTGCTTAATGCTGTCTTTAACAGAATCCATCAATTTAACGGCTGTTTTTTGGTATTCGGCTTCTTTTTTAATAACGGCCTGTAAATTTTCTTTTGCTTGATTGGGAATTTCGTTTATTAATGTTTTAATTTCTGATAGACGCAGGATCAAAGGCTCGCGCATATTGATAAAATTGACGTATGTTTCTGCGTCGGCCTCGACGTTTTCCTTTAAGCCTGACAAAATGTATTCATTGTACATATTGCTCAACTTTTGCGAAATTTCGATAAATTCGTTATTTAAACCGGAAAGATCCATCTTATTGGATCATCGAATATAATGCGCCCATTTGCGTGTTTGCTTTGCTCATCGCGTCTTCCATGCGCGCAAAGGTGCGGAACAGAAAATCTTCGCGTTTAATCAAATATTTGAGCATATCGTTTATGCGGCTGTCCTGCATGGCCAACTGCCTTTGGAGCGCGTTGTTGGAAAAAGAGCTTGTCCGTTCTATTCCGGCTCGGTCGTAGATGGACCCGCCGAATTCGATCGCGTTTCTAATAATATCGTTAAGCCTGTCGCCGATTCCCTGGTCGTGAAGGCGGCGTTTTCTGTCCGACACGGTAACACCCGACATTTCAGAATCTTTTGTAAAAAGGGTTTTTACCGCGTCGGGATTATTTTCTATTGCGCGGCGAAGCGCCAGTTCGTCAATTTGGAGCTTGCCGACATATTTGTCTTCGCTTGAGGTAGTGATTCCGATATGGAACAGCGCTACCTTTTTTTCGTTGCCGTCCGCGTCCTTATATGAAACGGGCGCATATACCATTGACCGCATCTCGCGTAGCAGCGACGAAAGGATATCGTCACGGTGCAGCATACCGGTTTTTGCTTTTTCATCCCATTGCTCTATCTCGCGGTCTTTCATGGCGTTTTTTTGTTCGTCTGTTAACGGCATGTAATAGCTGTATTTGTCGCTCATCGGCCTCGGGGTGGTAACCTGCTTGTTGATGGCGTCAATCAGCTTGTTGTATTCGTCCACGAAATTTTTTATCAGGTCGAATGTCTGCGTAATGTCGCGCGTAACATTCACTTCGAATATTTGGTTTGCCGTTACGTTTTCGGTCAATGTGATAAGCACGTTGTTCAGTGCGAATTCGTTTTCGTTTCTGGCAAGAACAACGCCGTTGTATTCGATTAATGCGTCCCGCGCGGTGCTTATGCGGCTGACATCTCCCCCGCTAAGCGCTGAAAAGAACGCGGCGGAGCCGGTAAAATCGATTGCGTTTGCGGCGCCGGTTTCGTTTGATTCGATTTTTAAACGGGCGCGCAATTTGTCGTACGAAACAGTTACGCCTATGCCGCTCTCGTTTATCGTCTTCATGAAGCCTGCGAGGGTGTCTGTTGAATTTACCGTAAATGATCTGCCGTTTAACGTGATCGTGACCGGGTCGTTGCCGCCGTCGAAATATCCGGGCGGCATCAGCGACGACATCAACATTAGTTCGTTAAACTCCGTGACCGATCCGGCTGCAATGCCCGTGTCCTTTAGTGCCGTACCGCCCAATATTTTTACGGTATGGCCCGGACCGGCAAAAATGGTCAGGGGCCCGCCGGGAGCCAAACTCATAGAAATTTTTGCCGCGCCGGGATCGCTTGCAGTAACACCGAAACGGCTCCTGAGCATGTCGTTAACTTTGTCTGTGTCCAACACGCCAAGCGTAAACAAATCGGAAGTGAATCTGATTTCCGCTTCTCTTCCGCCGTCAAGGCTTACGATCATCGTTTTATTTAAAAGTGCGGTATCGGAAAAATCCGTGTCTGTGGTTCCGCCATTTATCCTCATTTGGATAGTCGCGCCTGCGTATGCGTCTTTTTCCGCCGTTTGAATAACTTTAAAAGAAAAACTTCCGACGGCTGACGAATCGGTCAACCTTGTGCGGATGGCCGTTGTCTCGATTCCGTTTGAAGTGGCACCGGCACGCAGAGTATTAAAATTGCCCGGAAGCCTTATGCTGTTTTGCAAGCTTGTTAGCGAAAGCATGTTTGTTTGAAAATCTCTGAGAACGGCAGCCGTGTCTCTGTATGCATGCTGCCGCCATTCGGTAACCTGACGTTTTTGGCGCAGTCTGTCCATCTTTATGCTTTCGGCGCGCATAATCTGTTTGATCATGGCGGCGGTATCCATTCCCGTAGTGAGCCCGGTCAGTCTTGTCGTGCTTCCGAACATATATAACAGCCCCTTGTCATTAACAAATCTCTACAAATTTGTATCGTCCGATCCGGTTTAATAATTAACAAAAAAAGATTTATTTATTCGGCGTTTTTAAAATTGTAAAGTATTTGATGATTAACTAGATTTTGCGCGAGAATAATTCCGGCATTAAGGAATTTTTCGAAGTGCAAAATCGGCATTTCGCAGTTTGTCATCGAATACTAAAGCAATTTTTTTTTCGCGCGGCGCAAATTATTTTATGCCGAAGTTTTCTAAAAAATTTTCGAGGCTGTTCATTCCGTAATAGCGTAAAAATTCTTCCGACGTGCCGAACAAAATCGGTTTGCCCGGAGCGTCAAGACGGCCCGTTTCTACAATCAATCCGTATTCCATTAATCTGTTTACCGCATGGTCGGCATTGACGCCTCGTATATCTTCGATCAACGATTTGGTTACCGGCTGCTTAAACGCCACAATAGCAAGCGTTTCGAGCAGCGCAGCCGTCAGCGGTTTAAACGGCGGCTTGCCGGGGAGCTTTTGCACAAATTCGTAATATTTTGGATTCGTGCACAGCCGGAACGTATCTTCGGCTTCGTGCAGTTGGATTCCGGAACCTTCGGCGGCGTACATCCCGGCCATCCTAAGCAGAAGGCCGCGCGCGGCGGGAGTATCGGTTTCAATTATTTCGGCGAGCTTGTCGGCGGACAGCGCGTCGCCGGACGCAAATAAAACCGCTTCCAAAATTTTTTCTTTTTCGGTATGAAAAACCGGCATGGCTACCTCCGGACAATGTCTATTTC